>JACPRL010000174.1 GCA_016189965.1 Acidobacteriota bacterium
GGGTCTTCGACAGGGTCTCCGCTCCGCTCCGACAGGGCAAGCGGGCTTTGTGCAACGGGCAGCGGGCAACGGGCAACCGGTCAGGGCTCGACTTTGGTGGTGGGGGTGGTAGGCCGACCAGACGAACCAGTAGCTGACCGTGTGCTGGACGGGAGTGAGTTCGCGGCCGGCGAGGGCCCCTTCGAGAGCTTTGCCGGCCAGCGGCGACCACACGGTGGAGGTCTCCCGGTCGCGCAGCAGCAGGTGGGGGCCGCGGCGCACCGATTCGAAAGTCAGGGTACGGCCTTCGACACGGCGCGTGAAGACGCGCGCCGTGCCGCTGGCGGGCTCAAAGACGACGAGCAGCGGTTCTCCGCCCACGGTGGTCTGGTAGAGAGGATTGTCCTTCAGGGCGCGGGCGGGAATGGCCAGCGCCTCCTTCCCCTCGCGCAAGCCCACCACCAGCTCTTTTCCGGCAGCCGCGGGTCGGGATTGCGCGTGCCGGTGATGCCCAGTTGTTCGGGATTGGCCTGATAGGTGCGGTAGCTGGTGTTCTTGAGGGTGCGGCACTTCTTCAGCACCAGAGTGTCCGGATGCAGCCGTTTCCACACGCCCCAGGTGGTCTGCATCGAGGGGAGAGCGCGCAGGCGTCGTCCGGCCATGGGGCCGTGAAGCGCCGTGCCGTCCACTTGCGTCCACAGGGATTTCGTCTGGTGGTCGAACAAGACCAGGGCGTCCTTGTAGAGGCTGCCGTGGCTGGCAAAGGTGAGTTCTTTGCCGCCTACCGTACGGGTGTAGACCACACCCGCGTGGGCCAGGGGTCACCAGGTTACCGCGATGGGTCCCCAGCGCGGCGTGGCGTCGTTGACCACCTCGTGGATGTCGAGCTGCCAGAGGGAGTAGACCTTGGCCACTTTCCCGTCGAAAACGCCCAGGACGGGTTCATCCTCCCCCATGAAACTTTGGGCTTCGGTGGCGCTCACGAATTCCGGATCGAGAACGGGCACGATGTAGTCGGATGGCACGGCGTGGTAGATGGCTTCGTCGCCGAGTTTTTCCCAACTGGGGGTGAACTTCTGCGCCGCGACCGGCAGGGCGGCCAGCGCCGTGAGGGCGAGCGCCGCCAGGCAAGGGGCGAGCGCTGAAGCAACCCGGCGGCCGTTTCCGTGTTTCTTCATTCGTCGTTCTCCGGCATAGATTCCCCTTTGCGAAGGGGCAATTGCGCGGCCAGTCCACGGCCGATGGGCGTCGAGGTTTTGTGCTGGTCTAACGTGCGCGAAGGATTGCAGTTATCCACGCACGACGCGCGGTGGTCCGCCGTCGCTCCGCCCCATGCTTCATCTGCGGTTGGGGGAAATGACCCCGCGACGGGTGTTTCTTCGCATCAGGGGAAGCGCAAAGCGCGAGGCTGCTGCGCGGGGGGCGCCGCGGGGCTATAATGCGTCTATGAGCGAACTACCGCCCAAGCCGCCGGGACGAGCAGGCAATCCCACGGGCGGGATGGGCGCAGCCGACCGCACGCCGCAGAATATCCAGGACAGCTTCCTCAACCAGCTGCGGCGGGAGCGAACGCCGGTGTTCATCTTTCTCGTGAGCGGGGTGAAGTTGTCGGGGCGCATCAGGAGCTTCGACAAGTACTCGCTGGTGCTGGAGTCCGAAGGCCACGAGCAGTTGGTCTTCAAGCACGCCATCGCCACCGTGGTGACCAGCCGGCCGGCCGGAGGTGCAGGCCCTCCATGAGGGCGCCGCGCCCGGTGGAGCGTCCGGAGCGCGCCCTGCTGGTCGGCGTGCGGCTGCCGGCGCGGTATGGTGGCAGCAGCGACGACAGCCTAGCGGAACTGGAACAATTGGCGCGCAGGGCCGGGGCGGACATCGCCGGCACGCTGGAGCAGATTCGCGACCGTCCCGATCCCGCCACCCTGATCGGCCGTGGGAAGGCCGAAGAGGTCCACCGCGAAGCCGAGGCCCGCGGCGCTGACCTAGTCATCTTCGACCACGACCTCACCCCGACCCAGTTGCGCAACCTCACCGGGGAGCAGCGGGTGATTGACCGCACGCAGCTCATCCTGGACATCTTCGCGCGGCGGGCGCGGAGCCGGGAAGGGCAACTGCAAGTCGAGTTGGCGCAGTTGAACTATCTGCTGCCGCGGCTGACCGGCAAGGGCGTGGAGCTCTCCCGCCTCGGCGGCGGCATCGGCACGCGCGGGCCGGGCGAAACCCAGCTTGAAACCGACCGGCGCCGCATCCGCCGCCGCCTGCAGCGAATCCGCCGCGAACTCGAGGCAGTGCGGCGGCGTCGCGCCCAGCAGCGGCAGGCGCGCCAGGGGATGGCGCTGGCCACCGCCGCTCTGGTGGGCTACACCAGCGCGGGCAAGTCCACGCTGTTCAACGCGCTGACCGGCGCTGAGGTGGAAGTGTCGGGCAAGCTTTTTGCCACGCTTGACCCCACGGTGCGAGCCCTTGCGTTGCCTTCCGGTCGTCGCGCCTTGCTCTCGGATACGGTGGGCTTCATCCGCAACCTGCCGCCGGGATTGGTGGCCGCCTTCCGCGCCACCCTGGAGGAGGTCGAGGAAGCAGCCATTATTCTGCACGTGAGCGACGTTTCCAATCCTCAACACCCCGAACAAGACCAGGAAGTCGTGAAAGTCCTCGCCGAGTTGGGCGTGGAGCAGAGGCCGCGCCTGATGGTGTACAACAAGATTGACTTGCTGGCCGAAGATGAGCGGCGACGCCTAGAAAATTCCGCGCGCGCGGTGTTTGTCTCCGCGCTCGCGGGGCTTGGTTTGGAGGATTTGCGGCAGGGCATCGACGCTTTGTTGCCCGCCGACCGGTCGGTGCGCCTCTGGCTGCGGTTTTCGGCCGCCGATGGCCGCCAGCGGGCGCTCGTCCACCAGCAGGGGCGCGTGCTCAACGAGGAGTTTCGCGACGGAAGCGTGTGGATGGAGGCGGAAGTGCCGGCGCCGCTGGCGCGCGAGCTGGAAGAATTCGCCGTCCGGAGGAATTAGGTTTATCGCTTCATCGGCTTATCGGTTGATCGGGAAGAGTGCTGAAGAATCTAGAAGCGGCTGCATGAGGTCCAGGCGGCGGGGACACCCAGAGCGGGTTTCCCCGCACCCCTTCCAAGGTTGCGCTACGCGCAATTTTTTTCGGCGGGGCTTCCCTCGTCCTGCTGCGCCGGACTCGGGACAAGGAAGCCCCGCCCTTCCGTCACGGTGACTTCGTGTCTTCGTGCCATCAGCTTCTAAGGGCGAGGGGGTATGAGCCGGGAGGGCAGGCAACTCGCTGCTGGCAAAGGAGTTTTTCCTGTGGAAAAAAGTGTGGAAAGCCCTGGTGAAGTGTTTTCCTTCTAAGAGCTGAGGTAGAAGGGACTTGGCGGCGAGGGCGGGGCATGCTGCTGTAACTGATTGTAGCTAAACACTTTGCCAGGACAGCTTTTCTTGTGCCTTTGGCTTGCGGCTCGTCGCTCAACAGGAGCGAATAGGGGCGGCGGCCGGAAGTTTTGCACATTTGCCAAGCCGATTGCCATTCGGTTTGACACTCGCGCAAGACGACGGGTATAGTCGCAGGCAGGCAGGCGCGAGGGTGAAATCTTGCCGGCAGACCGTGGTTTCCTTGCCGGGGTTCCGGCTCGGCGATAGGCGATGAACGTTCCGAACGCCCTTACCCTGTCCCGCATTTTCTTGATCCCTCTCTTGGTGGCGGTCTTGCTGACCCGGGTGGAGAATTTTGAGATTTGGGGCGCCATTATTCTGTTGGGCGCGGCGCTGACCGACTGGCTGGACGGCTACTGGGCGCGCTGGCGGGGCCAGATCACCACGCTGGGAGTGCTACTCGACCCCATCGCCGACAAGCTGCTCATCTCCGCGGCCTTCATTACCCTGGTCGAGCTGCGTTTGGCGCCGGCCTGGATGGTGGTGATCATCGTGGGGCGCGAAGTGGCGGTGCTGGGACTGCGCACCATCGCTTCGGCCAGCGGCTTTACGGTGGAGGTCTCTGACCTGGGGAAGGCCAAGATGGTGCTGCAGGTCTGCGCCGCCGCTCTGCTGATTCTCTCCGGGCGCTTTCCCGTTCTTTCGCAGCCGGGAACGGTGGCCCTCTGGCTCGTGGTGGTGTTTGCGCTGGTGAGCGCCGTGCGCTACTTTGCCCAGTTCTGGCGCCAGCTGGATGACCGGGTCAAGCAGCGCCGGGCGCGCCTGCTGGTTGTGCCTCCGCCGAAGAAGCAAGATGTCGCCGCTCAGTAGGGAAGAGCAGCGCTGGCTGCTCGAGCTGGCCCGCCAGGCCATTACCGCCACTCTTCGGCGCGAGACTCTTGACTTGGCGGCGCTCGCCGCCCGGCTGCCAGGCGAACAACTCCGCCAGCCCGGCGCCGCCTTCGTCAGCCTGCACCGGCACGGACGTTTGCGCGGCTGCGTAGGTTATCTCGTCCCCCAGAAGCCGCTCTATCAAGCGGTGGCCGACGCCACCCTCGCCGCTGCTTTTCACGACCTGCGCTTCGAGCCGGTGACGCCGGAAGAAGTTCCTGACCTTGAAATTGAGATTTCCGTGCTCTCGTCGTTCTTCCCCATTCAGGCAGAGCAGGTTGTGCCCGGTGTGCACGGCTTGATGGTGACCTGGGGGGCGCAGCGGGGACTGCTACTGCCCCAGGTCGCCACCGAGTACGGCTGGACCCGGGAGCAGTTTCTGGAAGAGACCTGCATCAAGGCCGGCCTGGAACGCGACGCCTGGAAGAAGGGCGCCACCCTCGAAGCCTTCACCGCCTTCGTCTTTTCCGAGGCGACCCTGGCCGCCCACCACTCGGCGCCGGAAGAGAAATAGCTCCCGCATTGTCTGGGCAAGGCATGGCTCTTGCCCTGCCGCAAGGCCCAGATGCTGTGGGCAGCTCGGGCAACTGAAAACCGCTGCGCCTACCCCTACCCCTACC
>JACPRL010000171.1 GCA_016189965.1 Acidobacteriota bacterium
GATCCCGAGCCTGTCGAGGGAAACCCTGCCGATAAGCCTTAGCAACGCACGCAGGGGAACCGCCAGCAGGCCGCCTTGGCAGCCCGCAGGCCGGGTGGGTGGGCGAGCACGGCTCACGGGTCACGGGCCACCGGTCGCGAGTCGCGCAAGTACGCCAACAGCTTCCGAAACGCCTTCCCCCGATGGCTGTGCAGATTCTTCTCCGCGACATCAAGCTCGGCCATGGTTTTGCCGAGCGGCGGGAAGAAGAAAAGCGGATCGTAGCCGAACCCCCCCGCGCCGCGCGGCGCTTCGAGGATGCGCCCCGCGCAGGAATCGGAAAAGAGCGCGAGGAGGTGGCCACGCTGGGCCAGCGCCAGCACGCAGACGTAGCGGGCGGCGCGCTTGTCTTCGGGCAAGCCGCGCAGTTCTTCGAGCAGCTTGCGGTTGTTATCGGCGTCGGTGGAGCGCGGCCCAGCGTAGCGCGCTGACTGGGCACCGGGTCCCCCCCCGAGCGCCTCCAGCACGATGCCGGAATCATCGGCGACCACGAGGCCCTCGGCACGCCGGCTGTAGTGCAGCGCCTTTTCCAGCGCGTTCAACGCGAAGCTCGGCTCGCTCTCCGGAAACCGCGGCAGGCGCTCATAGCCGGGGACCGGCTCCAGAGTAAAGCCTTCAGCCTGCGCCAGTGCCACCAGTTCCCGCACCTTCCCCCGGTTCGAACTCGCCAAGAAGACGACCCGCCTTTGCTTCACACCCACAGTTACCCCCACCGGTTCAGCCCAGCGGCTCCTGCCGCTGGGACGAACATCAGGAATTTAGCACAGAGGAGCAGACAGCACGGAGGGCGCTTGTGCGCCAGGGTATCAACGCCTTAGGAGCACGCTGACCGAATTGCTCTCGAAATCCGCGGTTGCGATGTCGAGCCGGCCGTCGCCGTTCAAATCGGCCAGCGCCACGCCCCAGGGTCCGCGTCCCACGGCCAACGGGGAGCCCGGAGCCGCCCGCAAGCCGCCGCGCCCGTCCCCCAACAGCACGACAACGGAATGGCAAGCAGTGCCGGTGACGAAGTCGAGTCGGCCGTCGCGGTTGACATCGCCCAGGCGAACCTCACCGCCGCGGCAGCCCAAGTCCACCGGCGAGCCAGCCGCCGGCCGGAAGCCGCCGCCGTCGCCCAGCAGCACGCTCGCCAACGTGGTGTCATCGTGGGTGGCCACCAGGTCGAGATGCGGGTCGGCATTCAACCGGCCCAAAGCCACAAAGTACGGCCGCGCCAGCACCGCAATGGGCGAGCCCGGCGCCGCCGCGAACCCGCCGCGGCCGTTCCCAAGCAAAACGGAAATATCATTGCTCCTTACATTCGGCGTAACGACATCCAGGTGGCCATCCCCATTCACGTCCGCCAGCGCCAGCGGGTAGGGAGACCGCCCGACCGGAAACGGCGAGCCGGGCGCCGCCGCAAAGCGCCCCGTGCCGTCCCCGAGCAGCACCGACACGCTGTTGTCGTTCTGGTTTGAGGTCGCGAGGTCGAGGTTCCCGTCGCCGTTCAGGTCACCGAGCGCAAGGCCGTGGTTGTGCGGCGTGCCCCGCTCGAGGAACGTTAAGGGAGAGCCGGCGGCCGGCGAGAACCGACCCCGGCCATCGCCCAGCAGCACCGACACGTCGTTGCTGTCGTGGCTTGTGGCGACGAAATCCGCCCGGCCGTCGTTGTTCACATCACCCACCGCCACCAGATGCGGCGCGGCCCGAACCGCGAGCGGCGACCCTGGCGCCGCTCGGAACCCGCCCCGGCCGTCTCCCAGCAGTACAACCAGCGCGTCGTTTCCCGAGCAGGCCACCAGCAGGTCGGCGTGGCCGTCGGCAGTGAAGTCGGCCACATCGACCGACCCCGGCCTCTGACAGACAGCAACGGGAGAGCCGGGCGCGGGAGAGAACAGCGACGCCGGCGTCTGCGCCGCGCCCCCCAGCCACAGCACACCCCCGACCGCCACCACCAACGCTCCTTGCTTCATTCCTTGGTTATCCTCTCAAAGCAAGGACTGTCATCCTGAGCGAAGTCCCGCCTTTCGTACGCTGGCTGTTGCCACCGTCGCCGATGATGGCTCGGTGGCCGCGTTGCTGGGTGCCCCGGCGATGGAGAAAGGGCGGGACGGAGTCGAAGGATCTGCTCTTCGCCCCTGTCGCCCCCAGTTCCGTCCCCGCTTCTAGTTTGACGCCGCAACCGGCCAATCAGCCTTTGGCCGAGTTGGGGTCCACCAGCCGTGCCACCTCGGAGATGCGGTCGGCGGGGAACCCGCCCTGCCGGGCGTGCTCGCGGATCATCTCCGCGTTCGGCGCCACGTAGACGCAGTACATCTTGTCTTCGGTGACGTAGCTGTGCACCCACTGGATCTGCGGCCCGAGGTTGTCCAGCACACTGCACGACTTCTGCGCGATGGCCTGCACCTCCGGCGCCGACTTCTGGTGAATCCCCGGAATATTCCGCTCAATCACGTACTTGGGCATGGACGACTCTCCTCATCGTTCCTGATTGACTATCGCCGTTGCAAAACCTCGTTCCTGGGGTCAGGACTTCAGTCCTGACATGAGGGCGCTTCAAACATCTCGGGGCTTTTCGGAGTCCCGAAGCTTCGGGACGGAGACCCTGAGCCCCGAAGCTTCGGGGTCGAAGGGAGCCCCGCC
>JACPRL010000166.1 GCA_016189965.1 Acidobacteriota bacterium
AAAGAGTTTCAACCGGAGCCCAAAGACTTCGGCCACGGTTCGGGAGCCTACGACCCTTATGGCCCAATTCGGGAGAAGTTTGAAGCTGCAAGAAAGAAATTCAAGGAAATGCAAGACCACGTTTGCTCTTTGGTTCTTTTCAACGCTGGCAAGCCCCTGGTAGACCTTTCTTGGAGGTTCATCTACGCTGCGATGTTGGGTAACCTAGCCATTCAGATGCCGTTTGACCGTGAACGCGGAGTCTTGCAGGCTGAACAGGCGCGGAGCGTTTTCCACACAGGAGGGAAAATGATCCGCTATGCCGTGGACGAACCTATAGAAGCACAGAATACGACCATAAGCGCAATCATTGTTCTTCAGCATCTGCCCCTGGGTGGCCGCAGGCTGAGCGCGGCCGCCAAACGAAGGGAGGCAGAGCTGGGTCGGCAATTGACAATCGACGAGTTCTGGAACTTCATGGCATCTTTGCGAGGCAGCGAGCTCGACCCGGGTCTTCGGCAACTTCGGGTTGTTGTGCACGACAACCCCTATGCGCGGCATCAGCTCTCCGAGCAAATGTTTCGCGGTCCGTTTGACGAGCGCTACGGAACTCGCGATGAGATGATCGTGCGGCTTTATGCCGGAGAAGAGGTTCTGAAATTGGAGGCGGATGAGGAGGAAGTTTCCAACCTGGCAGCCAAGTAGGATAAGCTGTCCCAGAATCTGAGTAAGGAGCCTCAGCAGCGGAGAAGTGTTTTGGCGGCGGAACGCAAAGGCAACTTGAGCGCCAAGGGCCTGCGTCTGCCTGATTTGGTAGGACAGACATTCCTGTCTGTCATTCGCCCGTAGGGCGAACTGTCTAGGAGCTGTTGCATAAGCGACGCAAGGCGGCTCAGGCGTTAGCAGAGGGCTGAAAAGTGCCGGGATTGGAAGGGCACGGCGGCCCGGGCTTCAGCCCGGGACGCGAAGCGCCGTGCCGAAAAAAGCTGCGCGCAGCGCAACCGCGGAAGGGGCCTGCCCGCCGAAGCTCACAGAGCGTAGGCGGGCGCGGGGAAACCCTCCTCGGGTGTCCCCGCCGCCCGGAGGTTCTGCAACTGCTTCTAGTCATCCCCGTCATCCTGAGCGAAGTCCTGCTTCCCTGCTTCCCTGCCTCCCTGCCTCTTTGCTGAGTAGCGAACCTCAGCTTGTACTTTGTATCCTGAACCTTGTATTCTCTGTGCCTCTGTGTCTCTGTGGCTAATTCTGGCCTATGCCCACTGAACGCAAAGGCAACCTGAGCGCCAAGGGCCTGCGTCTGGCCATTGTCGTCAGCCGCTTCAATAGCTTCATCACCGAGCGGCTGCTCGCCGCCGCCCTCGACGCCCTCGCCCGCGCCGGCGCCGACGAAAAGCGCATCGAAGTCGTCCGCGTCCCCGGCTCCTTTGAAATCCCCCTCACCGCCAAAACCCTCGCCCTGACCGGCCGCTACCACGCCCTCATCGCCCTCGGCTGCCTCATCCGCGGCGAGACCCAGCACTACGACTACATCAGCGCCGAAGTCACCCGCGGCATCCAGCTCGCCGCCCTCGACACCGGCGTCCCCATCGCCTTCGGCGTGCTCACCACCGACACGCTCGAGCAGGCCATTGACCGCGCCGGCGCCAAGGGCGGCAACAAGGGCGCCGAGGTCGCCCTGGCTGCCGTCGAAATGGCCAACCTGCTCAGGAACGCCCGCAAGGCAAAACGCTAGCCGCTGCCTCCGTGACCGATGCCCGGTGACCGATGTCCCGAAGTTAATGGCACGAAGACACGACGTCACCAAGACGGAAGGGCGGGGCTTTTCGGAGTCCCGAAGCTTCGGGACGGAGACCCTGTCGAAGACCCTGAGCCTGCCGAAGGGAGCGAAGTCGAAGGGAGCCCCACCGAAAAAAAGCTGCGCGCAGCGCAACCTCGGAAGGGGCCTGCCCGCCGAAGCTCACAGAGCGTAGCCGGGCGCGGGGAAACCCCCTCTGGGTGTCCCCGCTGCCCGGAGGTTACGCAACCGCTTCTAGTGTCCGGTACAGTCAGTTACCAGTTACCAGTCACGAGTCACCGATCACCAGTCACCAGCCACCCGTTCTTCGCATTTCACGGGTCGCGGGCTTGCACTGAGCGGAGTCGAAGTGTCGCGGGCCACCGGTCGCGTCTCTCTTATCTGTGTTCATCCGTGCCTGCCCTGAGCGAGCCCCGATGAAATCGGGGCGAGTCGAATGGGTTCATCTGTGGTTTCATTCTCTCTGCGCTTCCTCTGCGATCTCGGCGTCTCTGCGGTGAGTTCTGTTCCTGTTTTTAGAATCTGTGTGAATCTGTGTGCATCTGTGGTTTCATTCTCCCTATGAGCTACCGCCGCAAAGCCCGCGAGTGCGCCCTCCAGCTCCTCTACCAATGGGAAGGCGAGCGCCCCGACCCGGCCTCGCTCCTGCCGCAGTTCTGGAAAGACCGTCAGGAAGACCCCCGCACCCGTCAGTTCGCCGAGCAGCTTTTCCTCGGCGCCGTCGCCGCGGTCGAAGAAATTGACCGGCTCATCGCCGCCCACGCCGAGCACTGGCGGCTCGACCGCATGGCCGCCATTGACCGCAACCTCCTCCGCCTCGCCGTCCACGAGCTGCGGGCGCGCCCCGCCACCCCGCACGCCGCCGTCATCAACGAAGCCCTGGAAATCGCCCGCCGCTTCTCCACCGCTGACTCGGTCGAGTTCATCAACGGCGTCCTCGACGCCGTGCGCAAATCCCTCCCCTCTCGCTCCTCCACCGCCCCGCCCGCGCCCTAGAATCTGGCGCATTGGAAGGGCACGGCTTCTCGGAGCGAAGCGGAGATCCCGAGCCTGTCGAGGGAAGCCGTGCCGAAAAACAGAAAGCGCGAAGCGCCACCGCGGAAGGGGCGCGGGAAAACCCTCTTCGGGTGTCCCTGCCTCCTTGCCTCTTTGCCTCTTTGCCTCCTTGCCTCTGTCAACCCACCGCGGCGGCGCGCAGACATGTAGCGGAACCCTTCAGGGTTCCACCTCCGGCCTGCCTTCTCTGTGTCTCTGTGGCTCTGTGGCTAGCTGCGCACCGTCCCTAGCAGCCAGTCAAACAGAGGCAGGAAGACGTTGTAGCGCTCGTCGGGCCGGTCGTGGTGCGCCAAGTGATGCGCCCGCGCCCCGCGCAGCCCCGGCGGCAGCCACTCCCCCAGATGAATCCGCCAGTGCATTTCCTCGACCGCCAGGAAGTAGACGGAAAAGCCGGCCAGCACGCCCGAGCCTACTCCGAGTCCGAGGAGCGCCTCCGCCGCCACTACCGGCGCGCCGTTCACTGCAAACAGCAGCACCACCCACAGCGGCGTTCCACCCAGGTTCACGTGCTCGGCTTCCTCGGGCGTTCCCACCGTGGCGTGGTGCTGCAGATGCCGCGCCGCCAGTAGGTGGCCGGAGAGATGCAGCAGGTAACGATGGTAGAGGTACTCGAAGGCGTTCGCCCACAGCAGCCCGACGCCGAACCCGACGAGCCAGCGCAGCGGCTCCGCCGGAAACCAAAACGCCAGCGCCACTGCCGGCACCCCGCCGCACAGCAGCGCCGCCAGCGCGTTCGCTCGTTTGCGCGCCCGCCCGCGCGCAATCGCCCCCGCCTGCATCTCGGCTGCCGACGGCATCGCCTTCTCCTATTTAGGAAGATGCCGCCGTGACCCCGCTCGTTGCCCTCGCCGCTAGTCCTGCCCCTGGACGCGCGCCACCATGGCCAGCGGCTCGCCCTGCCGCACCGGCGGCGTCGCCACCACGTAGGTCACTACGCCCGCGAATGGCGCGCGAATCTCCTCCAGCGTCTCCCCAAAAAAGTCGCTCAACACTCCCAGCAGCGCCCCCGCCGCCACCGTGTGCCCCGGCTTGACCGCCGCGCGAAACAGCCCCGTCTGCGGGCTCCGCACCACCTCGTAGTGCTCCAGCCACACCACGCGCTCCGCCACCAGCGGCTCCGCCAGCGTCGCCATCATCTTCAGGTGAGCCAGAATTCCCCAGACCCCGCGCAGCGCCAGCGTAATCTCCTCGAAGTTCGTCTGCCCGAGCTGCCCGGTCTCGGTCGTGATGCCCGGCTTGCCCCGCGTGATGGCGGTGTTGGCGGTGTAAACCGACGCCTGCGGGTCGCTCGGCCGCTCGGTGTCAATCACGATGTGGTCGAGCCCGAAAGCCAGCGCCAGTTGCTTCGACCCTTCGTCCACCTCCCCGTTCCCGCTCTGCATCCAGTAGGTGTAGGGCCGCAGCGCCTCGTTGCCGTCCCCGCAGTGCAGGTCCACTACGTAGTCGGCCCGCTCGATCACCTCGCGCGTGATCGTGTGCGCAATCCGCTCGCTCACCGTCCCGTCAGCCCTCCCCGGATAGACCCGGTTCAGGTTCTTCCCATCCACCGGGCTGTAATAAATCGTCCGGGCGAGAAACGATGGCAGGTTGGCGATGTGCACCAGAATCACCGTCCCCGCCAGCTCATCGGCGCGCAACTGCGGCCGCAGCCATTGCAGCGCAATGATGGGCGCGTACTCGTAGCCGTGCGTCCCGGCAATCAGCGCCAGCACCGGCCCCGGCCGCGCCCCGTGCACCACCGTCACCGGAATCCGCGTCCCCGCGTCCACGCCCGCCGGCACCTCGAGGAACCCTGACACGCGCTCCCCCCGCCGCGCCGTGATGCCGCCCACGCTGAACGTCGCCTCTTGCGTCATCGCCGCCGCGGCAAAAACCAGAAGCAAAAACAATGCCCGAAGCAAGTACGTCCTCACCATCTGCCTCCTGACACTTCAGTGTCACCCTGCCTGTCCCGAGCCCCGTGTAACGGGGCGAGGGAAGCGCAGCCCCGCCCCCTGTGGGGCGGGGCGGAGTCGAAGGGTCTGCTTTTCCCTCTGCCTCTTGACACTTCAGTGTCACCCTGAGCACAGCCCCGCCCGCTGCGGGGCGGGGCGGAGTCGAAGGGTCTGCTTTTTCCTCTGCCTCTTGAC
>JACPRL010000169.1 GCA_016189965.1 Acidobacteriota bacterium
GTTCTTGGCGCTGACTGGCAAAGACTCACTGCTCCAGCAGACCTACCGGCGCATCGCGCGGCTGTTTCCTCCGAGCCGCATCTTCGTGGTGGGGAACGCCGAGCACCGGGCGCTGCTGCGGCGGCAACTGCCGCGCGTGCCGCCGGGGCGGCTACTGCTCGAACCGGTGGGACGGAATACGGCGGCGGCCATTATGCTCGGCGCTATTCATGTGCAGTATGACCACCTCAAACGGCACGGTGGATGGGTACCGGAACCGCTCTTGGCCGTCTTCCCCGCCGATCATGCAATTCGGGCTGAACCCGAGTTCCGCCGGCTAGTGCGCGTGGCCTTTGGGGTTATGTCGAAGCACAACGTCGTTGTCACTTTGGGTGTCAAACCTACTCATCCGCACACTGGGTACGGTTACATCGAGCGGGGACGCAAAGCTCTGGTCATGCAAGGCCAGCCGGTGTATCTCGCTCGGCGCTTCACTGAGAAGCCGGACCCGCGCACGGCGGCGCGCTTCTTCCGCACGCAAAGATATTTCTGGAATTCCGGAATATTTTTCTTTCGGCTCTTTGCATTCGTCAGATTACTTTCAGACTACCTCCCTGCGACCTATAGGGCTTATAGGCAGTTTGATGATTGTCCGCTCAGGTCCAGAGAGTTCAATAGAACCGTGAGCCGTTACTACCCCAGTCTGCCAAACATATCGGTGGACTACGCACTGGCTGAACCCGCTGCGGCTGATCGTGAACTGTGCGTGATCCCCGCGGATATGGGTTGGAGCGACCTGGGCTCGTGGAGCGCCATTTACGATTGGTTGACGCGCGGGCGCGGCGGCAGCAACTTGATTCGCGTCCCGCACCTGGCGCTCGAAGCCAAGGGAAACCTAGTGGAAGCGCGCCGCAAGTTCGTCGCCGCGCTCGGAGTTGAGGGGCTGATCGTGGTAGACACGCCGGAGGCGCTGCTGGTGTGCGCGCGTGAGCGTGCCCAGGACGTGGGGAAAGTCGTACACTATCTGGAAGGAAGGAAGTGGAAGCGGCTACTGTGAAGAAACGCTCCAAGCCGAAGCGTGCCGCCAAGCGCCGCCGGGCGGCGGCTCGGCCGGCCATCCACTTCGGGACGGACGGCTGGCGGGGGGTGCTGGCGCGCGACTTCGTGCGCGAGAACGTCGAGCTGGTGGCGCGGGCGCTGGCGCGGTACCTAGTGGAGTTCGAAGACCTCCGCAAAGGCGTCGTCATCGGCTACGACACGCGCTTTGCCGCCGACCGCTTTGCGCGCCAAGTGAGCGAGGTGTTGACTTCGGTCGGCGTGGACGTGCGGTTGGCGGCCGGGCCGACGCCGACGCCGGCCTTGAGTTTCGCCGTGCGCCACTACGGCGCCGCCGCCGGCATCATGCTGACGGCGAGCCACAACCCGCCCGAGTGGCTGGGCATCAAGCTCAAGGCGAGCTACGGCGGCTCGGCGCCGGTGCGCGCGGTCGAGCAGGTAGAGCGGTTCCTCGGCGAGCCGCGGCGGTTGCCGCGCGTGCTGCCGAATTCGCGGCGGATCGAGGTGGTGGATTTCACGCCGGCCTATCGGGCGCGGCTGGCCGAGTTGGTTGACCTGGAGCGGATCCGAGGGGCAGGGCTGCGGCTGGCGGTTGATGCGATGCACGGGGCTGGCGCTGGCGTGCTGCGCGAGCTGCTCGCCGAGCGCGGCATCCCCTGCGTCGAGGTGCGTGGGCAGGTGGATCCGCTCTTCGGCGGGATGCAACCGGAGCCGATTGAAGCGCACCTCGAGCCGCTCCGCCAGGCCGTGCTGTGCGAAGGCTGCGACGCCGGGCTGGTGACCGACGGCGACGCCGACCGCGTGGCGGCGCTCGACGCCGCGGGCAGCTTCGTTGACCCGCACAAGATTTTCGCGCTGGTCTTCCGCCACCTGGCCGAGCGGCGGGGGCTGGCGGGCGGGGTGGCGAAGACGTTTTCGGTGAGCAAGATGATTGACCGCATGGCGGAACGCTATCGGGTGCCGTTCTTCGAAACCCCCATCGGCTTCAAACACATCGCCGAGCTGATGCTGGAGCAAGACCTGCTGCTGGGCGGGGAAGAGTCGGGCGGCATCGGCATCCGGCCGCACCTGCCGGAGCGCGACGGGCTGCTCGTTTCCCTGCTGCTGGGGGAAATCATGGCCACCGAAGGCAAGCCGCTGGCCGACTGCGTGGCCGACCTGCAGCAGGAGTTCGGGCCGCTCTACTACCGTCGCGTCGACCTCTGGCTCGACGCGGGGCAGAAGCAGCGGGCGCTGCGCGTCTTTGCCGACGACGGCCTGCGCAAGCTGGGCGATTGGACGGTGGTGGGGCGCGAAGACCTGGACGGCTCGAAGCTCTACCTGCTGAACGCCGGCTGGGTGCTGGTGCGCGCCTCGGGGACGGAGCCGGTGCTGCGCATCTACGCCGAAGCGCCCGACGCGGCGGTGGTCGAGCGCGTGGTGGCCACGGTGGAAGGCCTCGTCCGCCAATCGTGAACGCCGCGACGAGCGGCGTTAGCGACTCGATGGCTGAATCCTGGAAGAGCAAACTGCTGCGCTGGCGGTTCAACTTGTTTCCCGCCTACCGCGGCACGGGCGCGCGCATCACCTACATCGCCGAGGATTGGCGGGAGGTGCGGGTGAAGCTGCCGCTCAATTGGCGGACGCGGAACTACGTGGGGACGATTTTCGGCGGGAGCCTCTACGGGGCGGTGGACCCGATGTATATGGTGATGCTCATCCGGAACCTGGGGCCGGACTACGTGGTGTGGGACAAGGCGGCGCGGATTGAGTTCCGCAAGCCGGGGCGGGGGACGCTGGAGGCGCGGTTTGTGCTGACGGAGGAGGAGCTCGGCGCCATCCGGGCGGAGCTGGAGCAGAAGCGCTCGGTTGACCGCGTGTACCACGTCGAGCTAACGGACGCGGGCGGGGTAGTGTGCGCGGCGGTGGAGAAGACCATCTACATCGCGAGGAAGCAGGGACAGGAGGCATAGGAAGCATAGGAAGCAGAGGAAAAAGCAGACCCTTCGACTCCGCCCCGCCCCGCAGCGGGCGGGGCTGTGCTCAGGGTGACACTGAAGTGTCAAGAGGCAGAGGAAAAAGCA
>JACPRL010000168.1 GCA_016189965.1 Acidobacteriota bacterium
GATGCAGAGAGGCAGAGAAAAGAGGGACGAAGTCAGAAGAGGCGGGTGAGGCGGAAGGGGATTTCGACGACGACTTCGAGGGCGACGGCGGAACCGTTTTTGCGCCCGGGCTCGAACTGCCAGCGCTGGAAGGCGTCGAGGGCGCGCTGGTCGAGCTGCTCGTGGACGCTGCGGACGACGTGGACCTCCTGCACGGTGCCGTCGGGGCGAATGACGCCGTAGAGGAAGACGTTGCCTTCGATGCCGCCGCGGCGGGCGTCGGCCGGGTAGCCGGGGTCAACTTTCTTGAGCGGCACGGGGGCTTCGAGCGGGGTAGGGTCGGCGGCGCCGCCGGGCATCGGGTTCGAGTCCTCCAGCTCGGCGAAGCGCAGCACCCAACTGCCGGCCTGGCTGCTCAGGTTGGGCATGTTGATGTAGATGGTGTAGACGCGTCGGCCGCGCGACGTGTGTCCCGGACCGCGCTCGGGTCGCAGTCCTTCCAGAATCTCTTCCGCACGCTTCTTGGGCGAAACCTCCGTTGGGAGTTGCGAGCGGGTGATGCTGGCGATTTCGCGGGGCGGCTCCCGCCGCGGCGCCCCGAAGTCTCGGGGCGGCGGCGCTGGCGGCAGCACCGCACCGCCGACGGCCGGTCCTACGATGACTGGCCCGGATGGCACGGCGCCGGCCGGAGCGACGAACACGTCAGGCGCAACGAGGCTGCCCGCCGGGCCGCCCAGCTCGCCTCCGGGACCTCCCCCGCTGCCGCCGCTCGCGCCGGACACGCCGCCGGGCATGCCCCCCGGGCTGCCCGGGCCGGCATAAGGCCCGGCGATGAAGCGTGCGCGCAAGTTTTCTTCGGGCAGGCCGACAATGGGAGGAGGAACGCCGGGCTGGGCGCTCAGGGCGATGAGGCCGGGGGCGACGAGGTCGCCACTGCGCGGGATGCCGAGAGGCGCTTCGATGTCCGGGGCGGGGGCTATTCCCTCGCCGCGCGAGGAGGGGGAGACGGTCAGGCGCGGATAGAGATTTTTCAGCTCCATTTGTTCCAAGGCGAGCTGCGCGGCGCTTTTCGGCCGGGGCGGAAGGGGCGCGCGGGGCGGGCCGGTGAGGTCGAGCGGCGCGCCGGGGACGTGGAGGCGGCGGAGGTCAAGCTCCGTGAGCGGGGGCGGGTTGGGCGCGGGCGGAATCACCATGTTGGGCAGACGCACTTCGGGCCGGCGGAGCCGGGCGCGCTCGAGCGGATTCTGGCGGATCAGGGTCTGGGTGGGATGGTTGGGTTCGGCCGGCGCGGAGACAACGGTCTGCGGCTGGAGGCGTTCGGCACCGCGCGGCGGGAGCGGCTGGCCGGGCTGGCCGCCGGGGCTGGGGCGGCGTTGAGCGCGGCGCGCGGGCGTGATAGGCGGGAGGACGCGCGAGGTGGGCGTCCACCGCAGGTCGAACTCAACGCGCGCTTCGGCCAGCGCCGGGACCTTCGCCGCCGGCCGGGTGAGGAATTCGGGCAGAGGAGTGAGCACAAAGAGGATGTGCAGAGCGGCCGAGGCGGCGACGGCGCGTTTCGCCGGCCCGCGGCGTGGAGCGTCGGCATCGCGAAAGGCGGGGCGCGAAACTGCGCTCACACTCGGCAGCGAGGTGCGGAGCGCGCGCAGGGTTTGGCGGAAATTCTCCCATCCCCGGCCCCAGTGGACTTCCAGCTCGGGTTGTTCGCGAAACGCCACAGCGCGACCTCCTCGGGGCCGGTGAGGGTAGGGCGTATTATAGCTCACTGGAAGTGCTGGCATAGCCTCCACGAGTGAACCTCACCGACTAGAGCTTCGCTTCGACTCAACTAAGCGCAGGCTTCGCGCGGGGACACCCAAAGGGGGTTTCTCCCTCGGCTCCGCTCGGGACAAGCCCGCACCCCTTCCGCGGTTGCGCTGCGCACGGTTTTTTTCGGCGGGGCTAAAGCCCCGCCCTTCCGTCTTCGTGTGATTGTGGCCTTAGGTTTTTCTAGTTCGGAAAACCTTGCTACCTCGGAGGGAATCTGGTAGGAAGGAAGGGTAGCGCGGCCGCGGGGCGAGCGGCGGCGAGAAGGTCAGGCATGGCGTCCTCCTGGTACCGTTCCAAAGCGTTCCTCATTGTGGCGGCGCTGGGGGTGTTGCTTCTGGCCGGGCTGCTCATCGCGCCCTACCTGCTGGACCTTGACCGCTACCGGCCTCTCATCGTCGAGCAGCTCGAGAAGGCCACCGGGCGCGACATCGAAATCGAAAGCCTGCGCCTGCACTTCCTCCCCAGCATCCACCTCGGGGTGACGAACCTGCGGGTGAAGAACCCGCGGGATTTTCCCGAGGGCGACACGCTGGCGGTGGAGCGCATTGAGATCGGCCTAGCGCTGCAACCGCTGCTGCGCCGGCAGGTGGAAATCACCTCGGTCGGGGTCAAGACGGTCGCGTTGAACCTGCTCCAGAACGAGATCGGGCGCACGAACTACGAGTTTGTGCGCCCAAAGGAAGCGCGCAACCCGAAATCGCAAACCGATAAGAGTCTGGTCACCATCACCCGCATCGACGCCATCGCGGTGGAAGACGTCACGGTTTCTTCGGGCAGCTTCTGGCAGCGCTCGAAGCGCGTCTATCCCTCCTGGAAGTTGACCGGGCTCGCCCTCGCCCTGCGCGGGCTCGACCTCAAAGCGGCCGACCCGCTCAAGAGCCTCGAAACCGAAATCGACTTGACGTCGGTGGAAATCTCCAGTCCCAGCTTGAAGGAGCCGCTGCGCTTTTCCGAGGGCCGCCTCGCCATCCAGGGCGGCGCTGCCCAGGGCAACTTCACCGCCGCGCTGGGCAAGCTCCGCGCCAGCGGCACGCTGAAAGTGGCGAATCTGGAAAAGCCGGTGGCGGATTTCACGCTGGCGGCGAACGAACTGAACACCACGGAGCTCGCCGCGCTGGCCGGCGCGGGCGTCAAGGGCGCCCCGCGCTCGGCGGGCAGCGCGTTGGTAGCGCGCGGCACCGTGCAGGTGGGCAAGCTCGTGGTGCCGCCCATCGTGGCGCAGAACTTTCGCGGCCAGGCGCGCGTCTACGGCAATCGTCTGGAGGTTGACCCCTTCAGCCTGGAAGCGTTCAGCGGGCGGGCGCAGGGCCGGCTGGCGGTGGAGACGGCGTCGGAGGCGATGCCGGCTTCGCTGGCGGTGAACGTCGAACGAGTCAACGTCGCCCAGGCGCTCAGCGCGCTCAACCCGGGCGGCAAGTCGAAGCTCACCGGCACGTTCGGCGCTGATGCGAATCTGGGCCTCGCGCTCGGCGCCGGCGACCCGCTGGCCGGGCTAGGCGGCGAGGGCACGTTCACCGTGCGCGATGGCACCTTCCCGGGGCTCGATATCAAGGGCACGCTGGTGAAAATGGCCAAGTTCCTGCAGATGGACGTCCCGGCGGGTGACACCCGCTTCAGTTATTTCGGCGGCGACTTCCGCATCGCCAGTCAGCGCGTCCACAGCCGCCAGTTGCGCCTGGAGGCGGACGCGCTCGACGCCGACCTGCGCGGCAGCTTCGGCTTCGACCAGACGCTCGACTATTCCGGCACCGGCGTGGTCAAGGGCAAGGGCACCATGCAGCAGGAGCAAGAGCGGGAGCGCAACCCGTTGAAGGCTTTTGGGCGCGTGTTCGGCCAGGTGACGCAGCAGGTGATGAACATCAGCGGCGGGCGCATCCCCTTCACCGTCCGGGGCACTTTCGCCGACCCCAAGTTCCTGGTCACCGGCCCGCCCACCCCCATCCGCTAGCGGCCGCTCAGTTAGAAACCACGGATAAACACGGATGGACACAGATAGAGTTCTGTCTGCGGTTCGCAGCACCCCTCGACTTGGCTCCCTTGAGAGGCTCGCAGAGCCAGGGGGTAGCTTCCCCTTGGCTCTGCTTGCACACGGCGTGTGCGGGGCCGCACACGGCGTGCGCGGGGCATTCCAGGTGGCGTCGGGGAGGCTGGTAGACAGCAAAGCGGGGGCTGCGCCCCCGTGACAGACAGAAATGTCTGTCCTACTGGGTGGTGCAGACAACGGGCTCCTGCCCGTGGTTCCCAGCGGCAGGAGCCGCTGGGCTGAACTTGAGCTAGGGACAGGGCGGTGGTTTGACACCCGGAAGCGGCTCAGCTATTCTTGAGAGCAGAGAAGGATTCCACATGCGACGGGTTTATCTGGATCACAACGCGACGACGCCGCTGGCTCGGGAAGTGGTCGAGGCGATGATGCCCTACCTGACCGAGGAGTACGGCAACGCCAGCTCGATCCACAGCGTGGGCCAGCGGGCGCGGGCCGGGGTCGAGCAGGCGCGGGCGCAGGTGGCGGCGCTCATCGGCGCGCGCGAGAAGGACGTCATCTTCACCAGCGGCGGCACCGAAGCCGACAACCTGGCCATCCGCGGCGCGGTGGGCGCGTCGGCGAAGTCGGCGAAGCACGTCATCACCAGCACGATCGAGCACCACGCCGTGCTCAACACCTGCCAGGCGCTCGAGGCCGAAGGCGTTCGCGTGACCTACGTCTCGGTGAACCGCGCCGGCGTGGTTGACCCCGAAGACGTCCGCCGCGCGCTCACGCCGGACACGGTGCTGATTACCATCATGCAGGCCAACAACGAGTTGGGCAGCGTCCAGCCCATCGCCGAGATTGCGCGCCTGGCCCGCGCGCACAAGGTTGCGTTCCACACCGACGCCGTGCAGTCGGCGGGCAAGCTGCCGATCCGCGTGGAAGAATTGGGCGTCGACCTGCTCTCGCTCTCCGCCCACAAGATTTACGGCCCCAAGGGCGTGGGGGCGCTCTACATCCGCCGCGGCACGCGCCTGAAGCCGCTGATGTTCGGCGGCCACCACGAGCGCGACCGCCGGCCGGGAACGGAGAACGTCGCCGGCATCGTCGGCTTCGGGAAGGCGGCCGAGCTGGCGCGGCTGCATCTGGAAGAAGAAGCGAAGCGGCTGGCGGCGCTGCGCGATGAGCTGGAGCGGCGGCTGCTGGCTCGCATCCCGCACACCGGGCTCAACGGCGACCCCGCGCGCCGCACCCCCAACACCACGAACCTTTACTTCGATTTCATCGAGGGCGAGCCGCTGGTGATTGCGCTCGACCTCAAGGGCATCGCCTGCTCGACCGGCGCCGCCTGCTCGTCGGGCGCGGTCGAGCCCTCGCACGTGCTGACCGCCATCGGCCTGCCGCCGGAGCGGGCGCGAGCGAGCCTCCGCTTCTCGTTCGGTCGCGCCAACACCGCGGCCGACGTGGACTACGTGGTCGAGGTCCTGCCGGGCGTGGTCGAGCACCTGCGCGAGCTTTCCCCGCTCTACAAGAAGCCCGCGCCGGCCACGGCCGACTGAGCGGCGCGCGAATTCAGAATCCTTTCCTCATGGGCGACACACAGCCGATTGTGCAAAAGCTGAATCAAGCGCGCGCGGCGCTGCTCGCTGTGGCCGAGAGCGTCCCGGCCGAGTGCTGGCAGAAGCCTCCGCGGCCCGAGGCGTGGTCGACAGCGGAAGTGATTGCTCACCTGACGATGGTGGAGCAGACGATCGTGGACGGAGCGGAGCGCGCGGTGCAAAAAGAACCGAAGCCCGTGCCGGTGTGGAAGCGGTTGCACATCCCGCCGGTGCTGGCCGAGTGGCGCTTCCCGAAGGCGCGGACGCCGATTCCGCTCGATCCCGCGCTGGTGGGAGAAAAGGAGGCGATGCTGGCGCGCTTCGCGGCGGTGCGGCAGCGCACGCTGGCCTTCCTCGACGCCAACCGTCAGCGCGACCTCAGCCGCTGGCGGCACTCGCACCCGTTCTTCGGCAGCTTGAATATGTACTCCTGGTTCAAGACCCTCTATCACCATGAGACCCGCCACACCAAACAGCTCCGCGAAATCGCCAACTCGCTTTAGAATGGAAGCTGGGGAAGGGCACGGCTTTAGCCGTGCCGTAAGGGTTGGAAAAAGAGGAGGGGCTTTTCGGAACGACGCCGCCCGATCGGGCGGCGGAGCGGAGACCCCGAGCGAAGTCGAGGGGAGCCCCTGAGGTCGTTGTGAGCAACAACGGACACAACTCAATTGTGGTGGCGATGAGCGGGGGCGTGGACTCTTCCACGGCCGCGGCGTTGCTGGCCGAGGCGCGCCCGGGCGCGGTCGTCGGGCTGACGATGCAGCTCTGGGACCAGCGCCGCCTAAGCAATCACTCGCTCAGCCCAGCGGCCCCTGCCGCTGGGGCATTGGAAGTCGCGCACGCCGGCCGCTGCTGCTCGCTCGACGACGCCTATGACGCGCGGCGCGTCGCCGCCTTCCTCGGTATTCCCTACTACGTGGTCAACCTCGAAGCACGCTTCGAAGCCGCCGTCGTGCAGCCGTTCGTCGAAAGCTACCTGTCCGGCGAAACGCCCATCCCGTGCACGCATTGCAACAACTTCATCAAGTTCGACGAACTGCTGACCACCGCGCGGCGGATTGGCGCCGAGCGGCTCGCCACCGGCCACTACGCTCGCGTGTGTTTCAATCCCGCCAGCGGTCGGTATGAGCTGCGCCGCGGCGTCGACGCGAGCAAGGACCAGTCCTACTTCCTCTTCGGCCTCACGCAGGAGCAACTGGCGCGCACAGAGTTTCCCCTCGGCGAACTGACCAAGGCCGAAGTCCGCCGCCTCGCCCAGGCCCGCAAGTTGCCCGTGGCCGACAAGGCGGAGAGCCAGGAAATCTGCTTCGTGCCCAGCGGCAACTACGTCCGCTTCCTCGAGGCCTACCTGGCCGAGCAGGGCAAAGTTTTGGCCGAGCGAACGGGAGAAATCGTGTCCACGGACGGGAAAGTCCTCGGCCACCACACCGGCTTGCACAACTTCACCCTCGGCCAGCGCCGCGGGCTCGGCTTCGCCACCGGGCGACCGCTCTACGTCGTTGCACTCGACCCATCAACTAACCGCGTCATCGTCGGCGACGAGGCCGACCTTTATCGCCGCGAAGCCGCCGCCCGCGACCCCAACTGGATTTCCCTCGCCCCGCCCGCCGCACCCCTCCGCGCCCAGGTGAAGGTGCGCCACAAGCACCCGCCCGCCCCGGCCACCATCTATCCCGCAAACGGCGCTGGCCGCCTGCGCATCGTCTTCGACTCTCCGCAGCGCGCCCTCACCCCCGGCCAGGC
>JACPRL010000170.1 GCA_016189965.1 Acidobacteriota bacterium
CTATCCTGACGGAGACACCTACAAAGCGGCGGGGGAGTGGGACCTGCTGGGCGGCAAAAGATTGGTGCCCCCCGGGTGCTCGGCCGCCACCACGAGTTCAGGCGGGATGTAGTGGGCCGCCTGGGAGAGGAACCGGCAGCAGTATTCCTGCTGCCAGGCATCTTCGTCGGCGAGGGCCGCCCGGAGGGACTCGACATCGACGACGAAGCCTTGCCTGCGGGCGGAAGAGAGATCAACCCAGTGGGCACTCCAGACAGAATCCAAACCTTCCTGCTCAGCCCGGTGGCCCCCGCCACCGGGACCACCGGAACCCAGCGGCGGAAGCCGCTGGGCTGAACTCTCGCTGGGAAATGGTTGCAGTGGGGCAGGCATTCCTGCCTGCCCGGGCTCTTCGGCGGAGCCGTTCTCCGCTTCCTGACACTTCAGTGTCACCCTGCTTGCCCTGAGCGTAGCCGAAGGGAGCGCAGTCCCACCCCCGACGGGGCGGGGCGGAGTCGAAGGGTCTGCTTCCCTCTCTGCGCTTCCTCTGCGCCCTCCGCGCCTCTGCGGTGAGATCCCTCTTACTTCTTCCTCTTCTTCCTCTTCTTCCTCTGAGTTTGTCATCCCGAGCCCTTGCCCGCCCTGGCGGCGAGGGATCTGCTGTTCCTCCCAATCCACGAGTCCGGCTGCCTTGGCCAGCTCGTAGTACTTGCCACGCGTTCCATTCGGCGTGGAAATAATCTCAATCTGAAATCCGCGGGTTGCCGTCGCAAACGCCGCCCGCCAGATGGCCTCGGCGTCGCGGTGGAAGGCGAACTCGTCGAGCACAACGTCGCCGGCAAACCCGCGCACCGTATCGGGGTTGGCCGGCAGCGCCACGATGCGGCTCCCGTTCCCCAGCCGCACCGTGTGCTGCTTCACCTGCGTCCCTTCAACGAACTCCCCTTCAGAGAGCGCCGCCACCCTCAACTCCCGGCAGAACCGCCGCACGTGCTCCATCGCTTCCAGAGCCTGCCGCTCCGACGCCGAAATCCACAGCGTCAATCCCGGCTCTCGCAGCCGCTTATCCACCACCCGCCACGCCGCCGCAAACGTGAACCCGATCTGCCGCGCCTTGCAGGCAATCTTGAACCGCGCCTCGTCCTCTACCCACCGCTCCTGGTAGGGGTAGAGCCGCGGCTCACTCGCCGCCTTCCTTGTCGTCCTCTTCCCCATTGTCCATCCCGTAGAGCCGCCGCCACCGCCGCCGCACCTCCCGCGCCTGCCGCGCCGGACTCGAATTCGTCTTGTGCCGCTTCCCGCTCTCCTGCACTCGCCCCTGCCGCTCCTGCTCCCGCGCTTCATAGAGCAGTTTCAGCACCGCCTCCTGTTTCAACTCCCCCATCTTCTCGATCACCATCGTGTAGAGCAGCTCTTCCGCCACCGTGCGCGTCGGGCTTTTCGGCCCCAACTGAAACGCTTCCTTCAGTACCGCCATAATCGCCCGCGCCTCTACCAGCCGCTCGTGCTCCTCATGCCAGATGTTCCGCCAGTAGCGGCTCAACGAATTCCGATGAATATGGAAACCCCGCCGCTCCAGCCGCGCGCTGATCTTCTCGTAGGGCACGCCCCGCGCGTACGCCCGGAACACCATCATCTGCACCCGCGGCGGCAGCCGCTCCACCTTGTACCGCCGCCGGTGCTGCCGCGCCTTCTCCTGCTCCTCCGGGCTCCCGATCGCGGGCTCCCGTCTCGCCACGCCCTCTCCCTCTTTGTGGCTCTCTGTCCGGTTCAACATCCGTTCAATCCCCTTCTCCGCTCCCCCTCTCTCCTCCGCCCCGTTGCACCCTCTGTCATTCTGCCTGCCCTGTCGGAGCGCAGCGTAGACCCTGTCGCAGCGCAGCGAAGACCCTGAGCGAGCGAAGCGAGTCGAAGGGAGCCTGCCGAAGGGAGCGCAGTCGAAGGGAGCGCAGCGAAGAATCCCTTCCCTCGACTCTCCCTTTCAAATCTGAAATTCCAAATATGAGATCATCCACTCCCGCTTCCCCGTATCCGCAACTCCAGCTTCTAGCGTCGAGCCTCGAGCTTCAAGCTTCCAGCTTCCAGCTTCTTGGCCAGTCGACTCCGGGGTCCTCGGTGGTGCCGTCAACGACGTCGGCGCCCTGGGCGGTGATGCCGACCCGCACAATGCGCGGCAGGGCGGGCAGCTCGCGTGAGCGCAGCTCTTCAAACTCGACGTAGCCCCGCGAGCGCAAATAGGCCAGCGCGGCGGCCAACTCCCGCGCCGTGACGTCGTAGTGCAGCCGCTCCAGCACCCCCAGCAGCACGTCGGCGTTCAGCCGCTCGGGCGACTGCTCGGCCAGCAGGGCCAGGATGGCACCGCGCAGCCGCCGCGCTTGCGCGGCGCTGCTGGCCTGGCGCGGCAACGGTTCCCGCTTCGCATCGCTTCGCTTCATCGTCTCCCTCAACTCCTTTCAAGCCCTACCAGCATGCTGAAAAAGGACTTGCTTTGTCGGGGCCGCGCTTTTCGGAGCGAAGCGCAGACCCCGAGCTTGCCGAAGGGAGCGTGGCGGTTACGCTGCACAAGTCCACGGGCTCTAGCCATTGAGCTCAATGTCCTTAAACCTGTTTTCAAAACCGTGAATCTTGGCGCAGTGGGAAGGGCACGGCCGGAAGGGCGGGGCTTTTCGGAGCGAAGCGGAGATCCCGAGCCTGTCGAGGGAAGCCCCGCCGAAAAAAAGCCGCGCGCAGCGCCACCGCGGAAGGGGCCTGCCCGCCGAAGCTCACAGAGCGTAGGCGGGCGCGGGGAAACCCTCTTCGGGTGTCCCCGCCCTCCGGAAGTTATGCAACTGCTGCTAGTCATTTTTTCAACACCTGTTAATTCTTTCTTCTCCGCGTTTCGAGTTTCGAGTTTCGAGTTTCGTCTCCCCACAGGCTCAATCACGCACCCGCCTCCTCCCTTCACCCCTCCTCCGGGCCACTTCCCTGCTCCCCGAGCCGGCGGTGTCGCCGCTACGGGTCTTTCCCCGCCGGGCGAGGCCCGGCGCGTCCAGCTTCCAGCCTCTAGCATCCAGCCTCCAGCCCTGTCTACGGTTTTTGCGGTTGCCGTTTATCCCGAGCGCGCCTGCCCACAGGCAGGCAAGCCGAGGGACGGTTTTTGCGGCTCCGCCCTTCTCCCTCTCGCTCCTCTCCCTCGGCTCGGAACAGCGGCCGGAGGCTGAGGGAAAGTTGAAGCCGTCCTCCTGCGAGGGCGCCAACTCATCGCCCCTCCGCCTCCAGCCTCTAGCATCCTGCCTCCAGCCCTGTCTACGGTTTTTGCGGTTTTTGCGGTTTTTGCGGTTGTTTTTTTTCGCCGAAGGGGTTTTTCGGGCCAAAAAACCCCCGTCTTCAGGGAATGAAAAACCGCAAAAACCGCAAAAACCGCACGCGTAGGAAGGCAGGTTCGAGACTCGAAACTCGGCACTCGAGACTCGTTTGCAGGCAGACACGAATGTCTGCCCCACCCCAAAGAGCTTCCGGTAGCGCAGGTTCCCTGAGCGAGGCCCGCACGGCCGAGTCGAAGGGTACCTGCGGCCGTTGCAGAGCTGCCGCTGGGGGCGGGCACGGCTGCTGGGAACAACACGGAGAGCCCGCTTGCCCGAAGCGGAACCGCAGGGAGCGGTGCCGAACGGCCAAAAACCGCCAGGGGCGCGCAGCGCCCCTACCGTCTCGTCAGGGCATGGCTTCTCGGAGCGAAGCGGAGATCCCGAGCCTGCCGAGGGAAGCCATGCCGAAATCAATGCGGCGCGGAGCGCCTCCTAGGAAGGGTCGCAGGGGAACCCTTTGCCGGGTTCCCCCGCGCGGGGCGGCAGGCTCCCCGAGCAGGCACGCCGAGCGGGACAGGCAGGGAAAGCAGGAATGCCTCCGCCACTGAGGGGAATCGAAAGGCGGCGCGGGAAGCGGAGGAGAGATGAAAAGCAGATTCCTCGCCGCCAAGGCATGCAAGGGCTCGGAATGACAACTGCGGCGCTGCACGGCGGCGGGCTTGACCCGAGGGGAGGGACGCCGTAGGCTTTGGGCTCACCGGGGCCGAAGCCAATGCAGCGCCACACCAGCGCGGTTCTCTTCGCGGTTCTACTTTCAGTCTCTCTGCGCGCGTCAAGCCAGGATTCCTACTGCCCGCCGGGCGAAGGCTCCGAGTTGCGCCGGGTCATTCCCGTTAACGTCCTCGACCGCGACAGCAACCAAGTGACGGGCCTCACCGCGGCGGACTTTCGGGGCAAGTACCGCGGGCATCCGGTGAAGATCCTCTCCGCCACCTGGGACACCCGCCCGCGCCGCATCGTCCTCGTGCTCGACGTGAGCGAGAGCATGGTCCGATGGTCTCCGGCGCGCTGGGCCACGGCCCGGGCGGCGGCGCGCGACATCTTGTCTCGCGCGCCCGCGGAATACGAAGTTGCCCTGATACTCTTCGCCAAGAAAGTTGCTGATCCGATCCCACTGCAGCGGAGTCGCGCGCCCGTACTCCAGCAACTAACCGCTGCGGTCGAAAACCCGCAAAAGCTGGAACAAGAGTTGGGAGGCTCCACTGCTTTCCTCGATGCACTGCTGGAAGCGGCGCGGCTGCTCGACCCGCCGCAGGTCGGCGATGTGATTTACGCCATTACCGACGGTGGGGATAACAGGAGCCAGACATCAGAGAAGAAGTTGCGAGAACTGCTGGTAGGCTCGGGGACTCGCCTGTACACGTTGGTCTTCCTGGATCCCAATCGACGCGACCTGGGCGCGGAGTATGCGCTTTTTGAGCCCTCTTTGGTGCGCGAGTTCGTTGAGGTCACTGGCGGCCACATGGCGATGGCCATGCCGGAACGGGAGAATGGAGCCATTGGCGCTCCCTTCGGGCTCTACGCGCAGATGGCAGCGTTCTACCGCGTCGAGGTGGAGTTGCCCGAGCCAGTGGATAAAGCGCGGAGCTGGAAGCTGGAAGTGGTGGACGCCGAAGGCAAGCGCCGCCAGGGGCTGACGCTGGTCTACCCGAACAAGCTCGTCCCCTGCCCGGCGAGCGAGTCGTCGCCCACCAGAGGCGAAGACCAGTAGGACAGACATTCTTGCTCGCCGTGTCGGAACGCAGCGGAGACCCTGTCGAAGACCCTGAGCCTGCCGAAGGGAGCCGTGCCGAAGGGAGCCGTGCCGAAGGGACAAAAACGGCACGCGGGGGAACCCAACAAGGGGTTCCCCTGCGACCCCTCCAAGGTGGCGCTGCGCGCGCTTTTTTCGGCACGGCTTCCCTCGACAGGCTCGGGATCTCCGCTTC
>JACPRL010000021.1 GCA_016189965.1 Acidobacteriota bacterium
AGCTGGACGCCGGGCTGGTCGAAGGCGTTGACGTCGTAGAACTCGCCGGCGTAGGCGGTGGCGAACTCCATCAGCATCATCATCTGGCCGACGTGGAACTCGTCGGCGCGCGGGAAGACGAAAGTGCTGTTGGGCCGGCCGACTTCGGTGAGGGCCATTTCGGTGGCGAGCTTTTCGGCGCGGAAGAGCTCGTTGAGCGTGTGCCCGGCGAGGTAGCCGGTGGAGGAAAACTTGGGAAAGAGCTTGGGGATGCGCAGGGTGTAGGGGTCGCGCTCGACCTCCCAGAAGACGATGACTTTGTCGCGCGGGCCTTCCATGTAGAGCTGCGACTGCGAGTGCTGGTCGGTCACCCCCAGCGCTTCGACGCAGGTCTGCCCGACGAACACCTCGCGCTTCTTGCGGTCGTAGCGCTTGCCCAGGCTTTCCACCCACAGTTGCCGGTACCAGAAGGCGAGCGCCCAGAGCGCGTTCGAGTAGCAGTAGATGGCCTGGATGTGCTTGCCGTAGCGGGTGTCGAGCAGGTAGTGGTGGAGAGCGAAGGCGAGGGCGGGGTTCGCGTCGAGCTCCGGCCGGCGGCAGGCGGCGACCACCGAGCCGGCGCCCGCCAGGAGTTTCCGAACGTTCACGCCGACGAGCGCCGCCGGGAGCAGCCCCACCGGCGTCAGAACGGAGAAGCGCCCTCCGACGTTTGGCGGGACGGCGAAGAGCGCGAAGCCTTCGCTGCGGGCAATCTGCAGCAGGTCGCCCTTCTCCGGGTCGGTGACCGCGGCGACCTGACGAGCCGCGCGTCTCGCGCCGACCCGTCTCCGCAGCCAGTCATAAACTACGAGGAATTGCGCCATGGTTTCGCCGGTCTCGCCCGACTTGGTGACCACGAGCACGAGCGTCCGGCGGGGGTCGAGCTGCTCGAGGGTGCGGCCCAGAATCAGCGGGTCAACGTTGTCGAGCACCCACAGCTCGGCCGGAACTTTCTTGCGGCGGAAGGGCCGGGGGCCGTTGACCAGCGCATCCAGCGCGAACGCCCCCAGCGCCGAGCCGCCGATGCCCAGCAGGAGGACGGAGCGGTAGCGGCCGCGCTGCGCCCGCGCGTAGCGCTCCACCTGCGCCAGCGCTTTTTTATCGAACGGCAGGGCCGCAAAGCCGAACTCGCCGCGATCCACGCGGGCGCCGAAACTCTCCACCGCCTGGCGGGCCTGGTCGCGGTGGGCTTCGAGGTCAGCGGGCGTCAGCCCATGGCCGCTGCCGACCACCTCGGCGCGCAGATTCGTCCAGTCGTATCTGAGGGTTCTGATTGTCGCCATCGGCGCACCCCAGCGGAAGCAGTGCAGGATAGAAAGAATGCCGCGTTAGAGTAACGCAGCGGGCTGGGAAAGCAAAGCCGGAACGGCGAGAAAAGTCAAACGGGTTGGTCGGTGAGGAAGGTGTGCGAAATGTAGTCGTGCCAGGTGAGCCGGCCTTCGTCGAGCAGCGCCCAGAGGAAGCCGAGCAGCAGCGATCCGGTGGAGACCACGTAGCCGAAGGCGCGCCAGCCCAAGTGACGC
Source organism: Acidobacteriota bacterium (assembly GCA_016189965.1). GTDB lineage: Bacteria > Acidobacteriota > Terriglobia > Acidiferrales > 2-02-FULL-67-57 > JACPRL01. Next base: position 1,542 of record JACPRL010000021.1, read on the forward strand.
CGGCTGGCCGGCTGGCCCTCGAAGGTGACCGCATAAAGGCCGTAGGCCTGCATCCCGGGCGTGCGCCCCGCCAGGGCAGTGAAGAGGCCGAGATAGAGCGCGGCGAGGGCGAAGTTCGCCAGCAGATAGACCAGCAGGTCGCGCCGCCCCAGGGTTAGCTGACCGCCCAAGAGCGAAAACAGGCCGAAGAAAATGCTGCCGGCCAGCAGGATGACCAGGGCGTCGAAGCAGCCGGCGCGAAAGCGCACCCCGACGGGCGCCGCAAGACGGTTCGGCACGGCCAGCGCTTCCGGGTCGGCGGCGGAGAAATCGAACGCCGTCTGCACCACCGGCAGGTCGAGGATCTGCAGGCTGGGCGAGTCCTCCCACGGCCGCGCGTACGGCACCGGGGCGGAGGCGCCCGGCGGAACGCTGACACTGTGGCCGTTGACGAACGTCCGCCAGCGCTCCACCAGCGTCTGCCGCGAGCGAACCCGCCGTGGCCGCTGCGCGCGCAGGCGCGCCGGGTCGGGCGGCGAGAGCGCAAACGCTTCGAGCGCCGTTTGGGCCGGCGCGCCGGGATGCCCGTTCCCGTCGGCTCGTGGCGCCCTCAAGGTTCGCGGTGGCACCGGAGCAGAAGTCAGGGCGGAGACAGCCCTTCGGCTTCGCTCCCTTCGACTCCGCTCAGGGTCTTCGACAGGGTCTTCGACAGAGGGCGGTTGGCTCGCGGCCGGGAATCCTGTTCCCGACGGCTGTGGGTTGGCGCTGCGGCCCCAGCCGTTGCCTGCCGGCTTGGGTATAGCATCCGCGTAGGCACGCCACAACGGCCAGCCGCAGGCGTGGCAGTCGTTGCGTTCAGCAAAAGTAGAAATACCGCAGCGCGGACATTCCATCGCAGTATTGTCGTCGGCGCTGCGGTACGCTGGGCATCCTAGCAAAGCCCATCCAGCAAGTCAACTCCGCCCCTGGAATAGTCTACGCGGATGGTATCCGCCACTCCGAAAAGCACCCAGCAGCGTCCCTCGACTTCGCTCCCCTCGGCGTTGCTCGGGACAAGGGGGATAAAGGAGCCACTCGCCTGGACTCAGATTAAAGACAGTACCGGGGGGTAGGTAACCCTGGGGGCATTTCCGACACGGCGTGTCAGACCCCCTACACGGCGTGGCCAGGGGTACCTAGGGAGGGGAGGCGACGTCGGTTTCCAGCGCCTGGGGGAACAGTTGCCGCGAAGAACCGGGCAGGTGGGCTATAATCAACCACGCACAGGGAAGGAAGGCGGCGATGGGGTTTCCGCAGACACGGATGCGGCGGTTGCGGCGCACCGAAGCGCTGCGGCGGCTGGTGCGGGAGACCGAGCTGTCGGTGCGAAGCCTCATCTATCCGCTCTTCGTCGTGCCCGGCGAGGGCGTGCGCAAGGAGGTCGGCTCGATGCCGGGCGCCTTCCACCTCTCGGTGGACGAGCTGGTCAAGGAGTGCCGCGAGGTGCGCCAGCTCGGCCTTCCGGGCGTCATCCTCTTCGGGCTCCCGGAAGCGAAGGACGAGCTGGGCTCG
>JACPRL010000016.1 GCA_016189965.1 Acidobacteriota bacterium
ACGACAGGGCAGGCACAGATGGACACAGATAACAGGGAGTAGTGGTGACTGGTGTCCAGTGGCCAGCGACAAGTGACAAGCGAAAAGCAGGTCCCTCGAGCGGCCCGCCCAGGCGGAGCGTCTGGGGATGACAACGGGGGGAGTGTGGGGCGGGTGCGGGTCGTGGGGAGGAAGAGTGGAAGGCTGAAGCCTTCCGCTACGGCGGGAGGGGGACGCGAGGTTAGAGGAACGCTTCAGGGTTGCACCTCCGGGACTCGGCCAAGCAGAGCAGGCAGGGACAGGGGAAGGAAAGAGTTCCTCGCCTCCGGCTCGGAAAGACAGACAGGAATGTCTGTCCTACTGACGACGGAAGGATCGCAAGCGGCTAGCGGTGCACCGCAGCTCCTGGCAGCCGAAGTCTTGACCGGAAGAGTGACGCGTGCCGGCAGGGCGGGGGCTTGACAGGGGCGGTGACTTTCGGTTATTATTCGCCTAGCGGCCGGACCAAGCGCCGCGCCGATAAAGGAGGCTTCCCTAGCCCTCGAACCTAACCTGCCCCGTTCCTTCTAAGAGCACGCCTGGGCCGAACGGACCAACCGCCAGGCTGCAAGCACAAGGCACCCAGCACGAATCTCACACTCCGAGGTTCTCCGATGGCCACCGCCTACGAGCTAGAAATCACGAACGAATTTCCCTGCCCCACGCCGCTCAGGTGCGGGCAACTGCACTGCGTGGTCTGCACGGCGCATCTGGGCAGCGAGCAACAGCGGTTCTGCTCGGCGCGCTGCCGCTGGCGGGCGCGCAAGCTGCGCAAAGGGTTCGCCTACTGCCCGCAATGTCGCGCGCCGCTGTGGCTGCCCAAGAGCCTTGCGCGCCGGCTTCGCGCGCAGGCAGCCGGCAGAGAGCCGGTCGAAGCCGGGGTCTCGACCCGCCGTGGGTAGCCCGCTACACGCCGTGTCAGGTCGGCCGCCGAGGGAAGGTAGCCCCCGGCCCCGGAAGCGCAGCGCAGGGCGCTGCGTGCCCTGAGCGAAGCTCCGATTGGTTGGACGGGGACTAGAAGGGGGGGAAGGAGAGGCTCTTGTCTTTGCTTTCCACCCAGAGGCGCACGGGCGGATCAACGCCGTTGATGCGCACGCGGACGACGACGCCGGAGCTTGCGCCTTCCATGCGCAGGGTGGGCCCGCCGCGCACGGCGATCTCCGAGGGGCCTTTTTCGACGCCGACGATTTCATAGCTGCGCACGCGCCCCAGGGGGGTGGTTTCGCCCCAGTCCTCGAGGAAACGGTCGTAGGTGTAGGCGGGGGTGGGCTTCCAGAGCTGGTAGGCCTTCGGGTAGTCGCCGGCCTGGAGCGCTTCCATAAAGCGCTCGACCTGTTTGATCTCAGCGTAGTAGCGGAACTGCCAGTAGAGCACGCCGGCGACGACGGCCACGATCAGCGCGGCCACAAGCAGCCGCCGCGGCCAAGGATTGGGCGGCGGGGGCGCTGCGAAGAGAGAGTGGAGGTCCGCCATGGGCGGAGCCGCTCTAGACCGTGCGGCGGAAGAGCAAGATGGAGCCGCTGATCATCACCACGGCAAAGACTAGCAGATAGAGCAAGTCAGTGTAAATGGCGGCGAAGCCGGTGTTCTTGAGCAGCAAGCTCTTGAAGGCGTGCACGGCGTAGGTGAAGGGGTCAACGAAGGAGATCACCTTGAGCCACAGCGGGAAGCCCTCGACGGGATAGACCGCGCCGCTGGGGAAGAAGAGCACAGTCATCAGCACGCCGACGACCGCGCGCGGCACCAGCGGGTCTTCTACGCGCACCATGATGAGGAAGGTGAAGCCGATGAGGGCCAGCGAGGCGATGCCCACCACCAGCATCAGGTAGAGCAGCCGCACCGGCTCCCAGAGCTGCTCCACGCCGGCGATCAGACCGCCGATGATCACCAGCACCATCCCCGCCAGGACGCCTTTGACCGCGCCGGCCAGCGAGAGCCCCAGCACCAGCTCGCTGCGGCGGATGGGCGTCACCAGATAGCCCTCGTGCAACCCGCGCGCCTTGTCGTCGATGAAAATAATCCCGCCGCCGATCATCGAAATCATGAAGATGGACATGGCGATGGTGCCGGGCAGCAGATATTTGATGTACTGCACGTAGCCGTAGGTCTCGACCACCTGCAACTGAATCCGCTCTACCAGCCGGGTGTCCACGCGAGGAGCATTGAGCGCACCCACCAACTCCGCCAGCCGTTGCGCCAGCGCCTCGCTATTGAAGTTGTCCGTGTTGTCCACCACGAGCACCAGCCGCGGCCGGTTGCCCGCGTAGGCGTCGCGGGAGAAATGCTCCGGGATGTGGACGACGGCGTCGACGCGCCCGGCGCGCAAGTCCACCTCGGCGTTCTTCAGGTCGGAGTATTCGACCAAGGAGAACGTCCGCGGGTTGCTCTCCACGCCCCGCAGCAGCTCGCGCACCTCCCGCGCGCGCCCCCCGCGGTCGTGGTCCACCACCGCCACGTCCAGGTTGCGGATCTTCCCGCCGAAGGCATGGCCCAGCACCAGCAGTTGCATCAGAGGGAAAATCATCGAGGAGACCATCAGGGCCGGGTTGCGGAAAAATTTCCTCAGGTCGCGTTCGACGATGGCCAGAATGCGGTGCATCAGCGCCTCCCTCGGCCGCGCTCAGCGCCCCGGAATGATGTAGTGGGCGTGGCCGGCCTCGAGCTCATCGCGCAGGGCGCGGCCGGTGTAGTGGACGAAGACGTCGTCGAGCGTGGTGGACTGCACGGTCAGCGACCGCAGCGTCACGCCGGCAGCGCGGGCGCGGTCGAGCAGCGCCGCCACCGTCACGGTGCCGTGGTTGGTGGCGATGCGATAGACGGAATCGTGCAGGGAAACATCCTCCACCTCGGGCAGACTTTTGAGCTGCTCGCGCCAGTCGGCCGGCGCGCCCTCGAACTGCACCTCGAGCACGCCGGTGCCAGGGACGCTGGCTTTGAGCCGCGCCGGCGTATCCAGCGCCACCAGGCGGCCGTGGTCAATGATGGCCACGCGGTCACAGAGCCGGTCGGCTTCGTCCATGTAGTGGGTGGTGAGCAGGATGGTGAGGTTGGTCTGGCGCTTCAGCCGCACAATCATCTCCCACACCGCCACGCGGGAGACGGGATCGAGGCCGGTGGTCGGCTCGTCGAGAAACAGGATGCGGGGCCGGTTCATCAGCCCGCGCGCGACCTCCAGGCGGCGGCGCATGCCGCCGGAAAACTTCTTCACCATCTCGCGCCGCCAGGGCAGGAGGTCAACCGCTGCCAGCAGCTCCTCAGCACGCCGGGCGCGCTCGGCGGCCGGGACGCCGTAGAGTTTGGCGTGAATCATCAGGTTCTCCTCGGCTGTCAGGTCGACGTCGGAGGTCATCCCCTGCGGGATGACACCGATGGAGCTGCGCACCTCTACGGCCTGGCGACGGATGTCGAAGCCGTTCACCCGCGCCTCGCCCTCGCTCGGCTCGAGCAGCGTGGTCAGCATGCGGATGAGAGT
>JACPRL010000172.1 GCA_016189965.1 Acidobacteriota bacterium
CTACCTGAAACGCAACGACTCCGAGCGTTACAAGGAAATTGTCGAAAAGCTCGGCTTGCGCAAGTGAACGCCCCGCGCGGGCCGCGGGACCATCGACAGTCGGACGCCGCCCCGTCATGGCGGCGCCAGCAGCTTGAGGCACACCCGCCGCGTCGCTGCTTGATTTCTGGCCCCATACAGATTGACTCGGGTTTCTCCGGAGGCCCCTGCGCCTCCCCGTCAGCTCCCTTCCTTTCCAATTCAACCACAACAGGCCGCCGTCTTCCGCAGATGCGGGAACGCCGCGGCCGGAGGAATGACACATGCAACGTGTAGAAATTGACATCGGCGGCCGCCCCTTGATCCTCGAAACCGGCGCGCTCGCCAAGCAGGCCCAGGGCAGCGCCACCGTCCGCTTCGGCGATACGGTCGTCCTCGTCACTGCCTGCGCCCAGACCGAACCCCGCCAAGGCCTCGACTTCTTCCCCCTCACCTGCGACTACCGCGAATACCAGTACGCCGCCGGCCGCATTCCCGGCGGCTTCTTCAAGCGCGAGGGGCGCCCCAGCGAGAAGGAAATCGTCACCTCGCGCCTCATTGACCGCCCCTTGCGCCCCCTCTTCCCCGAGGGCTTCTCGAACGAAACCCAGGTCATCGCCCTGGTTCTCTCCGCCGATGCCGATAACGACCCCGACGTGCTCAGCGTCGTCGGCGCCTCCGCCGCCCTCTACTGGTCGGAGATTCCCTTCCACCGGCCCATCGCCGCCGTGCGCGTCGGCCTGGTCGAGGGCCGCCTGGTCGCGAACCCCACCTACGAGGAGCAGAAGAAGAGCCTGCTCAACATCGTCGTCGCCAGCGCCGCCGACGCCCTGGTGATGGTCGAGGCGGGCGCCCGTGAAGTGGGCGAGGAGACCGTGCTGGAAGCGCTGCAGTTCGGCCACGAGCAGGTGAAGAAAATCATCGCCGCCCTCGAACAGGTCGCCCGGGAGCTCAAGCCGCAGAAGTGGCCCGTCACCCCGCCGGCCATCAACCAGGAGTTCTACCAGCAAATCGTCGCCGGCTACCGCGACCGCATCCGCGAGGCCGCCAACACCGAAGTGCACCGCAAGCAGGAGAGCTACCGCCTGCTCACCGAGCTCAAGAAGGAGCTGGTCGAATCCATCCCCGAGGAGGAAGAAGACCGCCGGCAGGAAGCCGCCCGCCACTTCGATCATCTGCGCGAGAGCCTCTTCCGCAATGAGGTGCTCGTCGAGCGCCGCCGCCCCGACGGCCGCGCCTTCGACCAGGTGCGCCCCATCACCTGCCAGGTCGGCCTGCTGCCCCGCGTCCACGGCTCGGCGCTCTTCACCCGCGGCGAAACCCAGGCCCTGGTCACCATCACCCTCGGCACCAAGGAGGACGTCCAGCGGCTCGACATGCTGGCCGAGGAAGACGCCAAGAAGCGCTTCATGCTCCACTACAACTTCCCCCCCTTCTCGGTCGGCGAGGTGAAATTCCTCCGCGGGCCCGGCCGGCGCGAGATCGGCCACGGCGCCTTGGCCGAGCGCGCCCTGCTGCCCGTCATGCCCGGCGAGGAGCCCTTCCCCTACACCGTCCGCATCGTCTCCGACATCCTGGAGTCGAACGGCTCCTCTTCGATGGCCACCGTCTGCGGCGGCTCGCTCGCCCTGATGGATGCCGGCGTGCCGGTCAGCGCCCAGGTGGGCGGCATCGCCATGGGCCTGGTGATGGACGCCGACGACCGCTACGCCATCCTCACCGACATCGCCGGCGCCGAAGACTACTACGGCGATATGGACTTCAAAGTGGCCGGCACCCGCCAGGGCATCACTGCCCTGCAGATGGACATCAAGACCAGTGGCCTCACCCAGGCCATCCTCGCCGAAGCCCTGGCCCAGGCGCGCAAGGCGCGGCTGGAAATCCTCGACGTGATGGACGCCACGCTCGCCACCCCGCGGCCCGCCATGTCCCCCTACGCCCCGCGCGTCTTCATCCTCACCATCCCGCGCGACAAGATCGGCGACCTCATCGGCCCCGGCGGCAAGATGATCCGCTCCATCACCGAATCCACCGGCGTCAAAATCGACGTCATGGAGGACGGAAAAGTCCACGTCTTCGCCACCGACGAAGCCTCGGCCGCCAAGGCCATGCAGATGGTCCAGGACGTCACCGCCACCGCCGAGGTGGGCAAAGTCTATCTGGGCAAGGTGGTGCGGTTGGTGGACTTCGGCGCCTTCGTGGAGATTTTCCCCGGCACCGACGGCCTGCTCCATATCAGCGAGGTCGCCGAGCAGCGCATCCGCGACGTCCGCGACGAGCTGAAGGAGGGCGATCAGGTCATGGTCAAGGTCCTCTCCATCGAGGGCAACAAAATCCGCCTCAGCCGCAAGGCCGTCCTGCGCGAGCAGCGCGAAAAGCAGCGCCGCGGCGTTCCCCACTAAACAAGGCAACTACAGGCACAGTCAGTGGGGCAGACATTCTTGTCTGCCAGGAGGGCGAAGCCCTCCTTCATTGAGTTGCTGTAGCGCGGAACCTTTGGGGCACGCAGCGGGTTTTCGCTTTCTTCAATGTTCCCCGCGGCTCCCGCCGCTGGGGCCGGCTTTGCCAAGAGACTGTCATCCTGAGCGAAGCGAAGTCTCCCCTTCACCGGCCACAGCCCTCCCCGAGCAGCGCCAACGCCAGCGCCGCGGCGTCCCCGACTAGCAGCTTGCCTTGTCGGAGCCGCGCTTCTCGGAGCGAAGCGGAGACCCTGAGCGCAGCCGAGGGGAGTCGCAACATCCCGCATCCCCCACCGAATGTCATCCTGAGCGGAGCCCCGCCCCTTGCGGCGTCGACGCTGCCGTGGTTGCGGCACCACTCTTGTGCCGCCGCAAGGGGCGGGGCGCAGTCGAAGGATCTGCTTTCCCCATCGTTCCTCTGCATCCTCTGCGCCTCTGCGGTGAGTTGTTCTTCTCCACTGGTCGCTGGCCACTGGTCGCTCTCTTATTTGTGTGCATCTGTGTTCATCTGTGGTTTCAATCACCTGCTTTGTTAGAATCGCACCCCCATGCGCGCGCGACACTGGCTGGGCTTTGCCCTGCTGGCCTTCATCTGGGGCACCACTTGGCTCGGCATCAAGCTGGTGGTACGCGAGATGCCCCCGCTCAGCGCCGCCGGCGTCCGCTTCGCGCTGGCGGCGGCACTGCTCGGCCTCTTCGGTACCCTTGCCGGCCGGCGCCTCGCCTGGCGGCACCTCGCGCCCGCCGAGCGCCGCCTCCTCTTCCACCTCTCGCTCCTGATGATTGCCATCCCCTACGGCTTGGTCTTCTACGGCGAACTGACCGTCTCCTCCGCTCTGGCCGCCATCCTCTTCTCCTGCCACCCCGCGTTTGTCCTCCTCTTTGACTCGCTGCGCCACCGTCGCAGCCTCCTCACCGGCGCGCCCCTCGCCGGGCTCGTGCTCGCCTTCGTCGGCATCCTCATCATCTTCCTCCCGCGGCTCGACGCCGCCCCGGGCGAGTTGCGCGGCGCCCTCGCCATCGTCGCCGCCGCCGCCAGCTCCGCCGTCGCCACCGTGCTGGCCAAGTACGAGGCGCACCACGTTGACCCCCTCGTCGGCACCACCTGGCAGATGGCCGGCGCTTCCGTCTGGCTGCTGCTCGTCGGCCTGGCCCTCGAGCGGCCCGCCGCCACCGGCTATTCGCTCACGGCCCTCGCCGCCCTGCTCTACCTCACCGTTTTCGGCTCCTGCGTCACTTTTGTGCTGTACTATGCCCTGCTCAAGCGCATGGCGCCGATCGAGCTCTCCACGCTCTCTTTCATCATCCCCATCATCGCCACCGCGATGGGCTGGCTGGTGCTGGGCGAGCGCCTGGCCGGCACGACCATCGCCGGCGCCGCCGTGGCGCTGACCGGCGTCGCCATCCTCTATCGGCGTGAGCGCGAGCCCGCTTATCCCGCCGAGCGGCCCGTGCCCGCGGGCGACTGACCGATGCCGCCCTCCATCCTCATCTTCCTAGTTGTTCTTGGTCTCTTCTCCGGCGCTTTCGGCGCCCTGGTAGGCCTGGGCGGCAGCATCATCCTGGTGCCAGTCATCATTCTTCTGATGGGCGACTTCCTCCCGCTGCAGTCGGCGATTGCCGCCGGCCTGGTCTGCGTCATCGCCACCTCCTCGGCCGCCACCGAGGTCTACCTCCGCCGCGACTGGGTGGACGTGCGCCTGGGCATGCTGCTCGAGCTCGGCACCGTCATCGGCGCCATCGGCGGCGCCCTGCTGGTCACCTGGATTCCCGCCACGTGGCTGAAAGCGCTCTTCGGCTTCTTTCTGCTGGCCGCGGCCGTGCTTCTGTTCCGCCGTACGCCCACCGAGGCGGAAGAGGTGGCGGAAGCCGTCCCCGCCTACCAGGTGCGGAACTATCCCCTGGGCGTGGCCGGCTGCTACCTGGCCGGCAGCGTCTCCGGCCTGCTCGGCATCGGCGGCGGGCCGATTCAGGTGCCGTTGATGTACCTCGGCATGGGCGTGCCGCTGAAAATCGCCGCCGCCACCAGCAACTCCATCATGGGCGTCACCGCCGCCGCCGGCGCTCTTCTCTACTACCTGCGCGGCGACGTAATTGTCGTGCTGACGGCCCCGCTGGTGCTCGGCGTGCTCATCGGCGCGCAATTGAGCTCCCGCCTCGCCCGCCGCGTCCGCAGCCGCGTCGTGCAGTTACTCCTGATTCTGGTCTTGCTGGCGCTGGCGGCGCTGATGTTCGCCGAGGCAACCGGCATCGCGCTTCCCTGGCGGAGCGGCCGATGAGCCAGCTTTCTAGAAACTGTTGCCTGGCTCTGCCTTTCTTTTCATCCCCGCCTCCCCCCCAAGATGTCATCCTGCTTGCCCTGAGCGAAGTCGAAGGATCTGCTTTTCTCTCTCTGAAATGCGTGTTCATGCGAGCCGCGCGATGACCGAGCTTTCTAGAAGCTGTTGCGAAACCTTCGAATGGCGGGTCAGGGCTTTGGAAGGGCACGGCTTTAGCCGTGCCGAAAACAATGCTGCGCGCAGCGCCACCTTGGAGGGGTCGCAGGGGAACCCTTCCCGGGTGCCCCCGGCCGCCACACCTTCGCACCCCTCCCGTCATTCTGAGCGCAGCCGAAGGGTTGAAGGATCTGGTTTTCTCTCTCTGAGACCCGTGTTGAGGCGAGGCGGGCGATGAGCGAGCTCTTGGGCCGCGGCACGCGCGCCGTTGTCCTCGTGCTGCGCTTCGGCAACTACGCCGCCGCGCTCCTCCTCGTGGTGGGACTCGTCTGGGTGATGACGGCGCGGGACGTCCC
>JACPRL010000173.1 GCA_016189965.1 Acidobacteriota bacterium
ACCGGCGTCATCCTCACCAAGATGGACGGCGACGCCCGCGGCGGCGCCGCCCTCTCCATCCGCTGGGTCACCGGCCAGCCCATCAAGTTCATCGGCATCGGCGAAAAGTACGACGCGCTGGAGCCCTTCGCGCCCGACCGCATCGTCAGCCGCATCCTGGGCATGGGCGACGTGCTCACCCTCATCGAGAAAGCCGAAGAGACGATTACCCGTGAAAAGGCGGAGGAGCTGGAAGAAAAGCTCCGCCGCGCCGAGTTCACCCTCGAGGACTTCCGCGACCAGTTGCGCCAGCTCCGCCGCATGGGGCCGCTGGAGCAGGTGCTAGAAATGATTCCCGGCGTCGCCCCCGAAGTGCGTGGCGCCGAGGTCGACGAGCGCAAGCTCACCCGCCTCGAGGCCATCATCAACTCGATGACCCCGCAGGAGCGCCGCCGGCCGGACATCCTCAACGGCCGGCGCCGCCGCCGCATCGCCCGCGGCAGCGGCACCAGCGTGCAGGAGATCAACCAGCTCCTCCGCCAGTACGCCGAAATGAAGCGGATGATGAAGCTGATGAAGGGCGGGCAGAAGGAAGCGATGCGCAAGCTCGCCGCGCGCTTCGGAGGGCGAATGAAGCTTCCACTGTAGTCTCTGAGCCCTCTGCGGTAAAAAAACAAGCGCACCGCAGAGACGCCGAGGGCGCAGAGAAAACGCAGAGAAAGAGATGAGAGTACTCGTTACGGGCGGGACGGGGTTTCTGGGGTCGAACCTCGTCCATCATCTGGTGGCCCGGGGCGATGAGGTGCGGGTTCTGAAGCGCCGCCGTACCCCGCCCACGCTGATCGCCGGGCTGCCGGTGGAGCTGGCCGAAGGCGACGTCACCGACTTCGAGTCCGTGCTGGCGGCCACGCGCGGCGTGGAAGGCGTCTACCACGTCGCCGCGCTGATCAGCTACTGGCGCCCGAAGCGCGAGCGGATGTTCCGGGTCAACGTGGAGGGCACGCGCCACGTGCTGGAAGCCGCGCGGCGCAACGGGATTCGCCGCGTCGTCCACACCAGCTCCATCGCCGCCATCGGTTTCCGCGACGACAACTCGCCCTGCGACGAAGACACGCCGTGGAACTGGGGCCCGCTCGACATCGGCTACGCCACCTCGAAGCACCTCGCTGAGCAGGAGGTGCAGAAGGCGGTGGCGGGGGGGCTGGAAGCCGTCATCGTCAACCCGGGGGTCATCTTCGGGCCGCGCGACACCAGTTGGAACGCCGGGCGGATGTTCAAGCTGGTCGAGGAGAGCTCGGTGATCCGCGGCCCGGAAGGCTCCAGCACCACCTGCGACGTCGACGACGTCTGCATCGGCCACATCGCCGCGATGGAGCGCGGCCAGCCCGGCCGCCGCTACATCCTCGGCGGCGAGCACGTGCGCTACTCCGAGCTCTTCCGGATGATCAGCGAGGTGATGGGGAAGCCGGTGCGCATCCAGGCTGTGCCCTACTGGGTGGCGCAGGTCGTCGCCGGTGCGCACTATGCCCGCTCGCTCGTCACGCGCCGCGAGCCACCCATTACGCCGGAACTGCTCCGCGCCGCCCGGCACACGCGCTACTACACCTCGGAGCGCGCCATCCGGGAACTCGGCTACCCGCGGACCCCGCTGCGCGTGAGCCTAGAGAAAACCTACCGCTGGTACGTCGAGAACGGCTACCTCCCCGCGCGCAGCTAGCAGCGTGCCGAAAAAAACCCTGCCCGTGTCATTCCGAACCCTTGCGTGCCTTGGCGGTGAGGAATCCGTTTTTCTTCAACCCGTTGCCCCGAACAAGCAGATCCTTCGACTTCGCCCCGCCCCTTGCGGCGGCACAGGAGTCGTGTTCCAACCAAGGTAGCCCCGACGCCGCAAGGGGCGGGGCTCCGCTCAGGATGACAAGTGGCGACTATTTCAGCATCCGTCTAGCCGCGGCCCGACTGCCTCTTCCGGCACGCCCCGGAACAGGTTATAATGGTGGTTCGAGAGGAGGTAGGGAACTTGCTCCGCATCCGACTGACGCGAATGGGAAAACGCAAGCAGCCGATCTACCGCATCGTGGTAATCGACCAGCGGCGGGCGCGCAACAGCCGCTACGTCGAGGTGGTCGGGCACTATAACCCGCGGCGGCAGCCGGCGGCGGTGGACTTGAAAGCGGAGCGGGTTCGCTACTGGCTCTCGAAGGGCGCTCAACCCACGGACACCGTGCGCAGCTTCCTACGCAAGGAGAAGTTGATTTAGAATTTGCCGCGGCACTTGTAGTTCCGGCTCATACGTTCCGGCTCCTCGGGGAGAGGAAGAGGGGGAGCGCCCATGAAAGAGCTTGTAGAGCAGATCGCCCGTAGTCTCGTCGACCACCCAGAGCAAGTCACCGTCCACGCCGTCGAAGGGGAGCAAGTGACTGTGCTCGAGTTGCGCGTGGCGCCGTCGGACCTCGGCAAGGTCATCGGCAAGCAGGGGCGCACCGCCCGCTCCATCCGCACCATCCTCGGCGCCGCCGGGATGAAGATGAGAAAGCGCTTTACGCTGGAAATCCTGGAGTAGGCTTGGCTCGACGCCCGCCCGCCGTCGCCGGCGCTCCGGCGCGGCTCACCGTCGCCCGCATCGTCAAACCGCAGGGCCGCCACGGCGAAGTGGCGGCGCAAATCCTCACCGACTTCCCCGAACGCCTGCTCGCCCGCCGCGAAGTGTGGCTGTGGGATGGCGGGGGCGAGGCGCGCCGCGCTGCGGTCGAGCGCGTCTGGCCGCATAAGAATTACGTCGTCTTTCAGTTCGCCGGCTGCGCGACCCGCAGCGAGGCGGAAGCGCTGGTGGGCCTGGAAGTCCAAATTCCGCGGGAGGAGGCCGCGCCGCTCGGCGAGGCGACGTTCTACGAATACGAGCTGGTGGGCGCCGAGGTCGTCGAGCAGGCGAGCGGGGCGCGCCTCGGGCGGGTGCGCGAGTTGGTGGCGACCGGCGCCACGCCGCTGCTCGCCGTCGACACCCCGGAAGGCAAGGAGCTCCTGATTCCCCTGGCGGAAGAGTTCTGCCGGCGCATCGCCCCCGAGGAGAAGCGCATCGAAGTTGCCCTTCCCGACGAACTCAAGGAGCTGAACCGCTAGTGCCGTTGCAATGGTTCAGCCTATGCCAAGGCAGGCGAGCAGCGGCCAGCGACCGGCGACCAGCGAAAAGCAGATTCCTCGCCGCCAGGGCAGGCAACGGCTCGGAATGACAACAGGTGGGACATTGCTTATGCAGAGATCATTAGCGGCAAATCGTTGGACGGCACTAGAACGACACGGACAAGTTAAACTGTCATTCTGAGCCCGAAGGGCGAAGAATCCCTTCCCTCAGGCAGGTAGCAGGATGAAACACCGCGTGAGCAAAAGCGAGGACGAGTGGCGGCGGCAGCTCAGCCCCGAGCAGTTCTATGTCACGCGGCGGAAGGGCACCGAGCCGGCCTTCACCGGCGCCTACTGGGACCACCACGACGACGGCGGCTATCG
>JACPRL010000175.1 GCA_016189965.1 Acidobacteriota bacterium
GAGCGTGCGCGCTTCCATCTTCAGCCGAACAGTCACCCGCTCGCCGGCCTCCAGCAGCCGACGCATCCAGGCGGCGTCTTCGACCGTCACGGCGGCGGCCGGGATGGGCGGCACCTCGGCGTCGTACTGCAAGGCACCCGTGTGCGGCGTGTAGAGGCTGACCGGCGTGACCGACAGCAGCAGCACAGCGACCGCCCCCAACCGCGCCGCCCGGGCTGCCCCCGAAGTGCGGTAAACCACCGTGCGGCCGTACCCGCGCCAGGGCGGGTCGTAGAGCACGATGCGGCCCTCGACCTTCTCCCGCCCCAGCGCCTCCAGCTCCTCATAGCTCGCGACCACCACTACCGGCGCCGTAATCCCTTCCGCCGGCGTGCCGACGCTGCCGCCCAGCCCGAGAATTGCTAGGCGCTTCTCCACAGGCTCCAGCACCTCGGCCGACTCCCGCCCCCGCACCCACTGCGGGACTTTGACCGGCTGCAGGGTGACGTTCTCCAGCCCGTCCGCCTTCATCTCCTCGGCCGCCCAGGCCACCGCCTGCTCCAGCCCTGCCGAGCCGCTCAGCCGGTGCCCGATGCGGTCGCAGAGGTAGGTGAGCTTCGCCCACCCGTGTCCGTCAGCGCCGCCCCGATGATCCGCGCTGCCGTCTCCTGGTATTGCTCATCGAGTCCGGCCTCCCCGGTCTGCACGGCGCCGGCAAGAACCAGAGCCAGCAGCCCGCTCCCCAGACCCATTGGAATCCACCGGTGCATGTGCGCTTTTTGCATTTGCCAGTTAGTCCCCCTTGAGTTAGTGTCCTTCCAACTTTCTCGCCTAATTGCTGCTGGCGAGTGCCGTTCCACCTATTTCGCCGACCCCAATTCGCCTCCTGTCAGTAGGCCAGACATTCTTGTCTGGCAGGAGGGCGAAGCCCTCCTCAGGAGATTCGGTACACCGCCGCACTTCGTCGCCCGCCGCCGAAGACTCTGAGCAACACCATTCCCGCGACGAACCCGCCCACATGCGCCCACCACGCCACGCCGCCGCCGGCCGCGCCGCCGGCCAAGATGGAAGCGGTGCCGCTGAACAGTTGCACGACGAGCCAGTAGAGCAGGATGAGATAGGCTGGGAGCTCAATCAGGAACAAGTACGGCACCAAGGTCAGGATCCGCGCGCGGGGAAAAAGCAGGAAGTAGGCGCCCAACACGCCCGCCACGGCCCCGCTGGCCCCCACCGTGGGGATGGTCGAGCCGAGATTGAACAGCGCATGCGCCAGCCCGGCAACCACGCCGCAGAGCACATAAAAGCCCAGGTAGCGCAGATGGCCGAGGCGGTCTTCCACGTTGTCGCCGAAAATCCACAGGAACCACATGTTGCCGATGAGGTGCAGCCAGCCCCCGTGCAAGAACATGCTGGTCACGAGCGGCAGAAAGGCGTCGCCAAAACCAATCTGCGGGTGGGTGGGGAAGACGGTCAGTTTGGCCGGCACCATGCCGAAGGTGAACACCAGCCGCTCGAGCGCGGCGTCGCTCAGCAGCAGCTCGTAGAGGAACGCGACGACGTTGGCGGCGATGACGAGCACAGTCACCACCGGCGGCCGGTGGCTGGGATTGGCGTCGCGCAGCGGAATCACCCACCACCTCCAAGCCTGTCATTCCGAGCCCTTGCGTGCCTTGGCGGCGAGGAATCTGCTTGTCGTCGTGACCTTTTGGCTGAGGCCGGGAGCTGGCGCCTCCGTCCACCCCGCCGCGGGGGATTGGCGTCGCGCAGCGGAATCATGCCCCCGCTCCCGCACGCGCCCGACGCGGCAGCTCGCGCCAGCGCGGTGCCCGGCGCCGGCCGCTCGCCATCAACCGCTCGGCTTCGGCGCGCGTCGCGATGCCGCCGCGGGCGCCAATGGCGGTGCAGTTCAGCCCCGCCATGGCATTGCTGAAGTCGAGCGCGCGCTCCATCGCCCAGCCCTCGAGCAGCGCGTAGATGAACGCCCCGTGGAAGACGTCGCCCGCGCCGGTCGTGTCCCGACAGCGGACGTCGTAGGCCGGCTGGTAGAGGAAGTTGTCGTTGGCGAGCGCCAGCACCCCGTCGGCTCCCAGCGTCGCCGCCACCAGCTTCATCGCCGGATGGCGGCGGTGGATCTCCTCGAGTGCCCGAAAGAGGTCCTCCTGGCCCGTGTACGCGGCCGGGAAGCTGGCTGAACTGATCAGATAGCCGGTCGCCGCGAGCAGCTCCTCCCGCCCGGGATAAAGATTGTCGACATCCGCGGTGACCGGGATGCCGTCTTCACGGGCCCAGCGGGCGACCGCGGCGGCGGCCGCGGTGTCGTGCCCGTCCACGTGCACGAGGCGCGCCCCGGCGATCATCTCCCGCCTCAGCTCCTCAGGACGGATGGTCAGCCGGGCGTCCCGGTGCCAGAGAATCGTGCGCTCCCCCGACGCCTGGTCAATCAGGATGTAAGCCCTCTGGTTGGGACAGTCGGGCACCACGCGCACATCCGTCAGGTCGATTTTTTCTCGGCGCAAATCCTCGTATTGAAACGCACCGAAATCGTCGGAACCCACCCGCCCGATGTACTTCGTGCGCAGCCCCAGCCGTTGGCAGACCACCAGCGCCGTCGCCACCTGCCCGCCCGCCTGCCAGCCGGCGCTCGTGTATTCGACCTTGCTGTTGAAGGCCGGATAGTGCCGCAGCTCAATCGCCACGTCGGTGGCGTTCAGCCCCAGCCCTACGACGTCGACGCCCATCGCCCGCCTCCGCCGCGCCCACTCTACCCGATAGGACGGCGGAGGCGGAAGAGGGAAGGGCGGGAATCTATTTTAGAAGTATTCTAAATAATGGCCGGCGGCCCGCGTTTGTCTCCGCCCCGCGGCTGTGATAGTCTGTGATGTTTGCGTGTCTCGCGGGTGCGATGT
Organism: Acidobacteriota bacterium; assembly: GCA_016189965.1. Lineage (GTDB taxonomy): Bacteria > Acidobacteriota > Terriglobia > Acidiferrales > 2-02-FULL-67-57 > JACPRL01. Next base: position 2,886 of record JACPRL010000175.1, read on the forward strand.
CGGCGCGCCGACCACGACACCGGAATGCCGCTTCTCGACTCCGAAGCCATCATCCTGCGCGCCTCGGCCTTCGCCGAGGCTGACAAGCTGGTGAGCTTCTTCACCCGGCGGCTGGGTCGGCTGCGCGGTGTCGCTCCCCGGGCGCGCCGCTCGCGGCGCCGCTTCGGCGCCGCGCTCGAACCCTTGAGCCACGTTCGCCTCTGGTTCTACGAGCGCGAACGGCACGAACTGGTCACACTCTCGGAGAGCGAATTGATCGAAGCCTACTGGGACCCGCGCGGCGACTACAGCCGGACCCTCGCCCTCCACCACCTCGTCGAGCTCTCCGAGCGCCTCCTGCCCGAACGCGAGCCCGCCGAAAAAGCCTTCCGCCTTCTGCTCGCCGTGCTGGCCGAACTCAAACACGCCGACTCGCCCCGCATCCCCCTCAACTACTTCCAGCTCTGGATGGTTCGCCTGGCGGGCTGGCTGCCAACGCTCGACTCGTGCAGCCGCTGCGGCAAACCGCTGGCCGACGAGCCGGCCTACGCCGATCCCTCTCGCGGCCAGATCGTCTGCCCTCGCTGCCGCCGCCCCGGCATGCGCCTCCTCAGCCCGGCTGTCCGCCAAGCTGCGCTCCAGATGCTCGCCCTGCCCCTGCCGAAACTGTCCCTGCCTGCCTGGGACGAGCAGCCGGCCGGTCAACTGCAGGACTTGCTGCTCGACATCGTCGAAGCCCACGGCGAGCAGAAGCTCGTCACCCGGGAACTGCTCCGTGAAAAAGCTTAGCCAAAAAGCCAGCCGACGGCGGCGCCGCGCAGGGCGCTCCTTCCAGGACGTCATCTTCGCCCTGAGCCGCTTCTGGGCCGACCAGGGCTGCGCCATTCATCAGCCCTACGACCTCGAGGTCGGCGCCGGCACCATGCACCCGGAGACCTTCTTCCGCGTCCTGGGCCCTGACCCCTATCGTGTGGCCTACGTCCAGCCCAGCCGCCGCCCCGCCGACGGCCGCTACGGCGAAAACCCCAACCGCCTCTACAAACACATCCAGTTTCAGGTCATCCTTAAGCCCGCTTCGGCCGACAACCAGGACGTCTACCTCCGCAGCCTCGCAGCCCTCGAC
>JACPRL010000183.1 GCA_016189965.1 Acidobacteriota bacterium
CCGCTGATTGCTGACCGCTGACTGCTTCCCCGTCAGGCGAGGAAGCGCTGGACGTAAGGGTCGCGGGCGGCGAGGAGTTCGCCGGGGGTGCCGGCGAAGTAGATTTGCCCGTTGCGCAGCAGCAGGAAGCGGGTGCCGGGAGCCTGGGCGACGCCGTCGCTCGAGGCGGGCTGGAGCGTGCCGGAGTCCTCGTCGTAAACGTGGCCGGTGAGCGTGAAGGCGTCTTGCAGGCGATGGGTGACGAAGAGCGCGGAGGTCTGCCGGGTGTCGCGCAGGCGGAGGATGAGGGTGAGGATGGTGAGCGCGGTGACGGGGTCGAGCCCGGCGGTGGGCGAGTCGTAGAGCATCACGCGCGGCTCGGTGATCAGCGCACGGGCCAGCCCCACGCGCCGCTTCATCCCCCCCGAAAGCTCGGCGGGCATCTTCCAGATGGCGTCTTCCAGCCCGACGAAGCACAGCACCTCGCGGACGCGGCGCTCGATCTCTTCGTCGGAGAAGTCGGCCTCGCCGTGCGCGGTCTCTTCCAGCAGGCGGTAGGCGACGTTTTCATAGACGGTAAGCGAGTCGAAAAGCGCCATCTCCTGGAAAACGATGCCGAGCTCGGCGCGCAAGGGGAAGAGCTGCTCTTCCTCAAGGTCCGTGATGTCCTGCCCGAGGACGTAGATGTGGCCGCGGTCGGGCTTGAGCAGGCCGAGGGTCAGCTTGAGGAGGAGCGTCTTGCCCGCGCCGGTGGCGCCCAGCAGCACAATCGTTTCGCCGCGCCCGAGCACGAAGCTGACCTCGCGCAGAACTTCGTTTCCGCCGAAGCCCAGCCCCACGCGCTCAAAACGCACAACCTCGTTATTCACCGCCGCCTCGCGCTCCTCACCAACCCATTACCTCATTGAGGCGCAGCACCACCTTGGTGACGAAGAGGTTGACCACCAGAATGAGCACCGAGGCCGTCACCACCGCCTGCGTGGTGGCGCGCCCGACGCCCTGGGTGCCGCCGCGCGCGGTCAACCCGTAGTAGCAGCCCACCAAGGAAAGGATGAAGCCGAAAACGAAGGGCTTCACCAGCCCCTGCAGCGCGTCGCCGAACTCAATCGCCATGTAGGCCCGTGTCCAGTACTGCGTCGGGTTCAGCCGAATGACGAAATTCGACACCACCACCCCGCCCACCAGCCCGACGAAGTCGCCGATGATGGTGAGCAGCGGCAGCATCAGCACCGTGGCCACCACGCGCGGGATGACCAGCTTCTTCAGCGGGTCGGTCCCCAGCGCGCGCATGGCGTCAATCTGCTCGCTCACCAGCATCGAGCCCAACTCGCTGGCGATGCCGCTCGACACCCGCCCGGACACCAGCAGCGCGATGACCACCGGCCCGATCTCCCGCACCAGCGCCAGCGAGACCACGTCGCCCGTCAGCCCCGGCGAGCCGAAGCGCACGAACTGGTCGGCAATCTGCAGCACCAGCACCGCCCCGATGAAAAACGACGCCAGCACCACGATGGGCAGCGAACCCACCCCGATGAGGTCCATCTGCGCGAAGGTGTCGGTCAGGTAGCGCGGCCGCGCCAGCACGTTGCGCATCGTGCGCCAGCCCAGCAGGGTGAACTCCTGCACGGCCAGAATTTTCTCTTTCAGCAGGTCGTTGAGCATCGCTACCGGGCTCGCCATCGGCGTCGGGCGATTCTCCCTTGCGCCCCCAGCCAAGTCAAGAAAACCCGCCACCCCAAAGCGGAAAGGCGAAAAGGGAAAATAGAAAAGAGAAAATCGGCCCACCCCCCCACCGCCTCCCCGGTGTTTCACGTGAAACAATTGTCCGGCCAGTCGTGGTATCGTGGCGGCTTCGCAAACGGGGGCTCTGCTTTTGCCTCTTTTCTATTTTCTGATTTCTATTTTCGCTTTTCGTCGCTGATGCGGGCGTGGGTCTACAAGGTGAACGCGAAGCGCCCGGGGCGCTTCACGGGCTGGCACTTCGAGGAGTACTTCCGCTACCGCGGCCGCCAGCCCTACGAGATGGGCGGGCGGGAGTGGATTCGCAGCCCGCAGAGCTGGCGCCACCTGCGCCGCGTGCGGCGCGGCGACCTCTACATCTGCTACCAGGCCGACGAGCGGAGAATCTACGGCCTGGCGCGCGCCGCCACGAACGGCTACGAGTCGCTCCCCGGCTCCGGGATTTTCGATTCGGTGGACTTTGCCCCGCCGCTCCGGGGCGGCGCGCTGCGGCTCGCCCACCCGGTGAGTGTCGCGCACCCGGCGGCCCGCGAACTCTTCCGCCACCTGCGCGCCTTCACCGTCCCCTCGCGCGGAACGATTCACCCGCTCGCCGCGGACGAGCTTCGCGCCCTGCTCCGTTGCCTCAGCGACTTCAACCCCGCCCAGCGCCCCGCCCTTCAGCATTTTCTCCGAAGCTCGTCTTGAGGGCCTATCCGGGGGTGATGGCTTGCGCGGGCAGGGCGATGCCGAACAGGCCGGCCAGGATGCCGACGATATACCCCAGGCAGGTCAAGAAAATCGTAAGCCAGTTGCTGACGTCCGCCTCCGGGTTCTTCAACTTGAGGTAGAACATGGCGAACATCGAGAACACAAAGGCCAGAGCCACCAAGCCGGAAAAAATCAGCGCCACGTAGGTCTTGACCTTTTCCATCGGGGGCAGCGTGTGAACAGACGGCACGACCGTGCCGGTGACGGTCCAGGCGAGAACCAGGATGGCAGCAACCAAGGCCAATCCCACGAGCAGAAACGCGACCTTCCAGAAGGTAGTCACAGCAATTCCTCCCGCTGCTAGCCGCGAGGGCGGGCTTGATGTTGGGTCGAGCCTACAGCGCCCGACCTGGGGTGTCAAGGCGACAACCCCGTAGGCGCGCCGAGAGGATTGGAACTGGCGGTTGCATGTTTCCGCGCCCGATTCCTCGCCTCGGCGCGGTTGCGGGGGCGTTTTAGGGCGAAGCGCGGAACGATTCACCCGCTCGCCTCGGACGAACTCCGCGCCCTGATCGCCTGCCTGAGCGCCTTCAACCCCGCTCAGCGCCCCGCCCTCCTCGCTCTCCTCGAGGGGCCCTAGGCTAGCGAACACGACTCGGCAGGAAGCAGTTGGGCAGGAGAACGGAGCGGGCTAGCCGCTGAAGACGTAGAAAACGAGGATGAGCATCGCAGTCCCGAACAGAACACCCAAGGCCGGAGAAGCAATCGGGCCGCCCGGCTCGAGCGTGGCCAGCTTCGGGTTGCGCGGGCAATAATGCACAGGCACAGAAGTGTTGGGCACGTACCGCGCCACCTGGCGTCGCGCCGTCTCCTCCCGCCAGACAAAGTTGCCCGTGGCAAACGAGACGGTGTCGCCCACGTAGGAGAAGCCTTCGACGCTGTAGCGATAGGTGATTTCCAGCCGGTACCGGGCCAACCCCCCGGTCTCGACCACCTCTGAATTAACAATCGTCGCCTCGGTGGTCGGCCACTGCCGACTGGCGTACATCCGAATCAGCATCCGCAGGCCATTAAACCCCACCAGCAGACCATAAAAGCCGAAGAACCCCACGGCGAGATACGTAGCAAAGTCCTTCCTCCGCCGTTCCTCGGACCTGGGGCTGATGGCTTCGGCGCGGGCTTCGAGCTGGCGCGCTTTCGAGCCGGGAAGAAAAGACTTGAGGGGATGTTTCTTCCGCAGCATGGCGGCATAAGTCCGCAGCGTGCCGGCTACCGCGGCGTGCTCCGGGCCGTATACTTTCTCCTCCACCTCCAGGGCCCAGCGGTAGTAAGTTTCCGCCTGGTCATACTTGCCCCAATAGGTGCAAAGGTCTGCGAGGTAATGCAGACTCGAGGCCACATCGGGATGCTCCCGCCCCCACAGCCCTTCCCGAACCGCCAAGAGCTCAAGATAAAGCGGCTCGGCCTCGGCGTAGCGTCCCCGGCGCTCGTAGAAGTAACCGAAGTGAAAGAGGGTGTGGGTCAGAAAGCGGTGGTCAGCGTCCGCGAGCTCGCGCGCCTGCGCCAGTGCCTCTTTGTAATGCTGCTCGGCCTGCGCCTCGTGCCCTTGGCGGTCGGCCTGCTCGGCGGCGCGGAGGGCTTCGGCCAAGCGACGCTCATCCGCCCCAGCTAGGCGGACAGAGACCGCCAACAAGAGAAGTAACAGCAGCACGCGTCTGACCGGGGTTCGGCTGGCCACGCTCCGCCCTCTCAGCCGCTTTCGGTTGCGACCCCAGGCCTGGTTCTCCAAAGGTAGCGGCAACCCCACACCCCACCCCAGCAAATCAGCAGGGCGAAAACAATCCAAAAGTAGTTCCACCAGGAGGCCCCGGTTTCCAACGTCGCGATATCGGGACTCTCCGGGTTGTAGTGCACGAGTACCGGCTCGCCCACGCGATAACGAGAAACAACCTGGTAGGGGCTCCCCGCAATGATGAAAGCGGCAATCCACTCGGGCGGCATCACGCAGGGAAACCAACCTTTAATCTCATCCTAAGACCGCGCTGGGGGGCAAGTCAATGCGCGCAGGTTTTCTCTTTGCAAACTCTCTCAGCCCGTGCATCTGCGGTTTCACTTTGCTGGTAGTGGGCGTAGCCTTCGGCGAACAGCCGCGACATCGCCACTAGCGACTTCGTGCGGTCCTTGAACAACTCCGCCAGCCCCAGGAAGCGCTCCGCGATTCAGCGTTTTCTCCGCCGCTGATCTCCGTCCTCTCTGTGCCTGCTCCCAGGGTAGTCGAAGAGTGTGCTGCACTCATTCCGTGTTTCCTCTTTCCCATTTCTATTTTCTATTTTCGCTTTTCCGCTCCTATCTGTGCCTTCCCGCTTCCGGTTCTCTTGACACCCGGAGGTTCCTCCTTTAACTTGCAGCTACCAAGCGCAAAAGTACGGTCCGACAACGCGTACTTTTCAGCCGGGGAGGTTGAGGCCCAGAGAAGGCGAGAGGCAGGACTGCTTCTCGCGCCATTCTCCCTTGTGGATGTCTCCCCGGCGCAGGGAAAACCCCTCCTACGCGATGGGAGGAGCCGATGAAGCGGTATACCTTTAGTCTGCTGCTCTGTTGTCTTGTCGGGGGCGCCCTCGTCCTTGTCGCGGTATTCTCCGCCGCGGCGCAGCGGTCCTCTTGCGGCGGCGAGGGCCAGCGAGCCTGCACGATCTCGCCGGCCGCCTACGTGGGCAGGAAACCGAGCGGTTGTCCTGCGGGGAGTTTCTTCGACCCGATTGACTCCGGCACCTGCTGATCCTGCCCGGAGGGCTACATCCGCTCCGCGGCGCACGTGAAGGCGGCCGACGCTTGCGTCCATCCCCCCTACGAGCAGTTCCGCCGCGCGACCCGCCACGGGCGCGGGACCGGGCTGCTGCGCACCGACTGCCCCCGCGGCCAGTTCTGGGACCCGAACGGCTACTGCTGGTCGTGCCCGTCCGGATTCCGCCGCACCGGCCATGGGGTCACCGACCCACGTGCCTGCGCGCGAATGGTTCCCCCACAAGCGGGGCGCGCCACCTTGGTCAGAACTCTCGCCTGTCCCTCGGGCAGCTTCTTCGACCCGATTGACGCCGGTACCTGTTGGCACTGCCCCCAGGGCTACATCCGCTCCGCGGCGCACGTGAAGGCCCCCGACGCCTGCGTCACCACCCTGTTGGCCGGTGCCGCCGCCGAACTGGGAACCTGCCGGGAGGGCACGGTCAATATCGGCGGCACCTGCAGGAAACGTGGCGCCTGCGGCGCCCAGAGCCAGCGGCCGTGCCTGATCGGCGAGCGGACGCCTTCCTGCAATCCGGGGGTCCGCGAGGATTTCAAAACCAACCGGTGCGTGCCGCTGCGCCCAGGCGAGACGCCGTTCACTGCCGGCCTGGCCTCCCTCGCCGACTTCTACAGCGATGGGCTGCGCGCCGCCTGCCAGCAGATGGCCGCGGGGGTGCGCATCGAATCGAGCACTGAACTCGCCGTGGGCGCCAACTGCTCCAAAGACATCCTGGCGGGCATCGCGTGCGGCTTTCTGGTTGACCAGATGGGCGGCGGCTATGCCTCCGCCGTCAGTGCCATGCTCGGTTCCGGCGCTACCGCCGTGCAGTTCCAGGCCGCCGTGGGTCGCGCCTACACCGGCAAGTGTTCCCGGTTCGCCGAGCGCCTGAGCCGCGCCCACCGCGGCGGGCGCGGCGCCGGCCTGTTCGGCACCGACTGCCCCCGCGGACAGTTCTGGGACCCGAACGGTTATTGCTACTCTTGTCCGAAGGGGTTCGAGCGGACGCTCAACCCGGTGGAGAGCAACGCGGCCTGCGTGGACAAGCTCGGCGGCGAGCTGCTCCGCGCCTCCTGCAGCGTACAAGAGGCCGTCGGTTCCATGTTCGTCTCGCCGGCTGACTGCTCGATCCAGATGCTCCAGGGCGGCCTCATCGAAGGAGCCCAACTGGATTTCGCCCGCGCTTCCCAGGAGGTCTGCATGGCCACCGGGGAGTTCATCTACACCTTCATTGACGCGGTGCAGTACGCCACTGCCCAGCCCGAGCGGAGCGCCGAAAAAATCCAGTCCAGCTTGCGCGCCCTGGTCTCCAAAGTGCAACGCTCACCAGCCTATCGGAGGACGGTGATGGGGGCGAAAGCGGCCAGCACCGCCCTGTCCGGCGCCGACCTGGTTCGCAAGTTGGAGCAGTTTCCCGCCTGCAGCCAAGCCCTTCCGAGGCCGAGAGCAGGGGCCCCAGGCACCCCGGCTCCCCCACCCCGACCTCCGGAGCGGGCCGATGTCATTACGATCCTCAACTACATGAAGGAGCCGGTTAAGGTCTGCGGCTACCGCTCCGGCCAACACCAACCCGTAAAGTGCTTCCTCGTCCCCCCGGGCGAAAGCGCCCGGTGGGATCGCACCGGCGAGGAGTACCCCTACGATCTCACCGTCCTCACGCCGCCCCCGCCGGGTTCGCGCGTGTTCCAAGGCGGCTGGCTGTGTGGTATCCGCGACAGGCGCGAGCCACGCCTGGGGATCCATCCTTCGGAATCCGGAGGTGCCGCGCGCTGCCAGATCAAGCCGCAGTAAGCGGGACGATGGCCGGTGCCCGTTTCGGCGCGCGATTTTCCCACGTCTGCCCGGCTTAGTGGGCGTAGCCTTCAGCGAACAGCCGCGACATCGCCACTAGCGACTTCGTGCGGTCCTTGAACAGTTCCGCCAGCCCCAGGAAGCGCTCCGCCAGTCTCCGCTCCAGCCTCTCCCGGCAGAACACCACCAGCACCACAATCTGCCCGCCCGTGTAGGCCCCGCCGGTGCCGAAGACGCTCTTCACCTTGTAGGCGGAAACAAAATCCTGCGCCGCGATGATCTTCCGCCCCTGGTGGTCGGTCGCCTCCGCCGCGTCCTCGACGAAGAACAATCCTGCCGCCCGCCCCATCGTCCGCTCAATGATGTCGGAGTCCTGGCTGTCCACCCACCCCAGCGGCACCCCCAGCTCCTTCAGCAGCCGGGCAATCATCGGGATCGTATCCACGAACGCCGACGACACCAGCGGAATCCCCATGTGCTCCTTCGAGCGCCGCCGATCGTTCCACTCCGCTTCCTCGCCGTGCGTGCCCAGCAGCGAGAGCACCGGCGTCGTCGCTTTCAACTCCCCCGCCACCCCGGCCGACTCTGCCAGCCGCCGCACGAACTGCTCCACGGTCCCCAGCAGTGCCAGATAGGGAACGGTGAGGAAGACGCGCGCCAGCACCACCGACTCGGCAAACTCGGTGTGCACCGCTGCCGCCAGCGCCTGTGCTGCCTCCTCCATCGCCCTGGCTTTTTGCACCTGTGGCTCGACGCGCGCCCACAGCTTCATCAGCGTGTCGGGAGTGGCGTCCCCGATCTTCATCGGCTTCCCCCTCGCCGTCCGGGTGCCGCGAGTCTCGAGTCGCTCTGAGGCTGCGCTGCGTGAGGTGATGCCCGGATTCTCCCCCCGCGCCCCCACCCTGTCAACACCAACGGGTCGCGGGTCACGAACCACGAGTCACGCTCTTATCCGCGTCTATCTGTGCCTGCCCGCCGTAGCCTTGGCGAAGGCGGGTGCATCTGTGGTTTCAATCAGTTAGAATCGCCGCCATGCTCCGCTTCCACACCGCCGGCGAGTCGCACGGCCAATGCCTCACCGCACTCGTTTCCGGCCTCCCCCTCGGCGTCCCGGTCGACCTCGTTTTCATCAACCGCGAACTCCGCCGCCGCCAGGCCGGCTACGGTCGCAGCACGCGGATGAAGCTCGAGCATGACCAAGTTGCCATCCTCTCTGGCGTCCGGCACGGGCAGACCATCGGCTCGCCCGTCACGCTTCAAATCGAAAACAAAGACTGGGCCAACTGGGAAGACACCCTGCCGGTCGAAGACAAGCCCGTCCCGCCGGAAAAGCAGCGCCCGCTCACCCAGCCCCGCCCCGGCCACGCCGACCTCGCCGGCGCGCTGAAGTTCAACCTCCACGACGCGCGCTACATCCTCGAGCGCGCCAGCGCGCGGGAAACCGCTGCCCGCGTCGCCGCCGGCGCCCTGGCCAAGCCCTTCCTCCGCGCCTTCGGCATCGAAGTCCTGAGCCACACGGTCGCCATCGGCGCCGTCCGCCTCGAGCGCGCAGCAGCCTGGGAGGAAATTGTCGGCGCCTGCCAGGACCCCGACGCTGAAATCCGCTGCGTCGATGCTGCCCGGGGCGCGGAGATGAAAAAGTTGATTGACCGCGCCATCGCTGACCGCGACTCTCTCGGCGGCGTCTTCGAAGTCGTCGCTCACAACGTCCCGCCCGGCCTCGGCTCTCACACCCACTGGGACGAGCGGCTCGACGCCCGCCTCGCTCAGGCCCTGATGTCCATCCCGGCGGTCAAAGCGGTCGAAATCGGCTCCGGCATCTCGAACGCCTTCGCCTTCGGCTCCCAGGTGCACGACGAAATCCTCTACGACCCCGCCCGCCGCCGCTTCACCCGCCCCTCGAACCACGCCGGCGGCCTCGAAGGTGGAATGACCAACGCCGAAGACCTCGTCCTCCGCGGCTACCTCAAACCCATCTCCACCCTCCGCCGCCCCCTGCGCTCGGTTGACCTCGTCACCAAAGAGCCGGTCAAGGCCGCCTATGAGCGTTCCGACGTCTGCGTCGTCCCCGCCGCCGGCGTCATCGGCGAAGCCATGGCCGCGCTAGAGCTCGCCGCCGCCTTCCGCGAAAAATTCGGTGGCGACACGCTCGAGGTAGCCCGCCGCATCTTCTCCGCCTACCTCACCCAACTCCAAAACTTTTGAAACCACAGATACACACAGATGCACACAGATAAGGCAGAGCCGGATTACCCGGAGGCAGAGCTCACCGAGAAGATTCTTGCCGCCGCTTTCAAAGTGCAGAATGTCTTGGGTTGCGGCTTCTTGGAAAAAGTCGACGAGAACGCATTGGTCGTCGAACTGAGCCGGCAGCAGCTACGCACCCAGCAGCAGAAGCCTCTGCAGGTGAGATACGAAGGCGCGATTGTTGGCGAGTATACGGCTGACCTCGTGGTTGAGGATCGCGTGATCGTCGAGTGCAAAGCCGTCACGCAACTCGACCCCGTCCATGAAGCTCAACTGCTAAACTACCTGAAGGCAACGGGCATCCGTGTCGGCTTGCTGCTGAACTTCGGCCGTCCGAAGCTCCAGTACCGCCGCTTTGTAGCTTAGGGCGATATGCGCTTGCTGTTGGGGGCTCGTGCGTCGGACCCAGATGATTGGAGTCTGTCAAAATCTGTGTGTATCTGTGTGCATCTGTGGTTCCAATGATTTATCCGATTGTTAAATACGGGGCGTCGGTGCTGGAACACAAGGCGGCGCCGGTGACCGCCTTCGACGCCAAGCTCGCCCGGCTCGTCGAAGACATGTTCGAGTCCATGTACGCCGCCCACGGCGTCGGCCTCGCCGCCCCCCAGATCGGTATCCCGCTTCAGCTCGCCGTCATTGACACGACCAGCGGCGCTGACCCCGCTGCCCGCCTCGTCCTCGCCAACCCGGAAATCCTCGCCACCGAAGGCAAGCAGAACGAAGAGGAAGGCTGCCTGAGCCTCCCCGGCTTCCACGCCGTCATCCGCCGCCCCGCCCGCGTCACCGTCCGCGCCCAGAATGTCTCCGGCAAGCCGTTCACCCGCACCGGCGAAGCCCTCCTCGCCCGCGCCTTCTGCCACGAGATTGACCACCTCCACGGCCGCCTCTTCCTCGCGCATCTCTCCGCGCTGAAGCGCGACCTCATCCGCCGCAAAATCCGCAAACTCATCAAAGCCGGCGACTGGTGACACTTCAGTGTCACCCTGAGCGGAGTCCCGACAACCGTCGGGACGCAGTCGAAGGGGCCGCTTCCTCTGTGCTCTCTGTGCCCTCTGTGGTAAATCAGTCCTGATGAAACTGCTCTTTTGCGGCACGCCTGAGTTCGCTGTCCCGACACTCCGCCGGCTGCACGCGGAGACGTTTGACATTGCCGCTGTCGTCACCCAGCCCGACCGGCCCAAGGGCCGCGGCCTCGCCCCCGCCGCCCCACCCGTGAAGCTGGCAGCGCAGCAGCTCGGCCTGCCCGTCGAGCAACCCGACAAGTTCAAAGGCGAGCCCGGCCGCGCGCTGCTGGCCCGGCACCAGCCCGACGCTGTCGTCATCGTCGGCTACGGCCAACTCATCCCCGCCGACTTGCTCCGCCTCCCCCGCCACGGCTGGATCAACCTCCACGCCTCGCTGCTTCCCAAATACCGCGGCGCCGCCCCCGTCCAGTGGGCACTCATCAACGGCGAAACCGCCACGGGCGTCACCACCTTCCAGCTCGACGAAGGCCTCGACACCGGCCCCATCTTCCTCCAACGCGAAGTCCCCATCGCCGAAGACGACAACGCCCTCACGCTCAGCCACCGCCTGGCCGAAGTCGGTGCCGAGTTGATGGTTGAAACCCTGCGCCGCCTCGCCGCCGGCCAGCTCACCCCAGAGCCGCAGGACCACTCCCGCGCCACCAAAGCCCCGCTGCTCAAGCGAGAGCACGGCCGCCTCAACTTCTCGCTTCCCGCCCGCGACATCTCGAACCGCATCCGCGGCCTCGTCCCCTGGCCCGGTGCCTTCACCTCCTTCCGCGGCACCCTGCTTCATATCTGGCACGCGAAGCCCGTCGGGCCGCCCGCCGGCGTCGTCCAACCACCTGCTCCCGGCACGCTCCTGGTCGAAAGGCACGCCCTCTACGTCGCCTGCGGCCCCGAAGCTTCGGGGAACACCTGGCTGCGCCTCGAAGAACTCCAGCCCGCCGGCCGCAAACGCCTCTCCGCCACCGACTTCATCAACGGCTTCCACGTCCGCACCGGCGAAAAGCTGGAGACACCGGCCTGAACGAAGCCTAATCTGGGTTCAGCCCAGCGGCTCCTGCCGCTGGGAACCGTGTGGGAGCGTTGACACGAACCGGCCATCTGCTAAAATTTGATTGATATCAATCAACATCAATCAGGAAGGACCATGGTCAATCGCATCCCCCTTACGAAAGCCCGGGTCAACCTCGGGCAACTGGTGCGCCGCGTTCATGTCAACAAGGAGTACTTCATTCTGGAAAAGGACGGCATTCCAGTCGCCGGCCTGATGGACGCGGAAGAACTGGAGGACTACCTCGAGGTGCGCAACCCGAGCGTCCGAGAACACATCCGGGCCAGCCACGACGAGTATCTGGCCGGCAAGGCGCGCCCGGCGGAGGCTTTGCTGACCCGGACCAGGAAAAACAAGCGGCGTCGCTCCAGGGCTCGGCGACCTCGAAAGGCATGACGCTGCTTTTTCGCGTCCTGGCCACACCCCATTTTGACCACCTCTTCCGAAAACTCGGCAAACACCACCCAGATCTTCAAGGCATCTTCCGGGATGCACTCAGCACCCTGCAGACCGACCCGCACAACCGGACTCGCCGGCACGCTATCAAGAAACTCGAAGGGCTCAAGCCCGGCGAAGGGCAGTACCGGCTCCGCCTCGGGCGCTGGCGCTTTCGCTATGATATCGCCGGCCAGGACGTAGTTCTCCACTACTGCGGACTGCGCCGGGAAGAAACCTATCGCTAGGAGTTGGAGTAGTCCTTGATGCTCTTCGGTGCCGCCATCGCTTTGCTGCTCGGAGGGTTGGCCGTCTACGCCTTCCTCATCGAGCCCTATTGGCTCCACGCCACCTACCACCGCCTACCGGCCCCCGTCCGCGCGCCGCTGAAAATTGCCCTGCTCAGCGACCTGCACACGCTCGGCCTCGGCCGCCGCGAACGCAAACTCCTCCGCCTGCTCGAAGCCGAACAGCCCGACGCCATCCTCATCGCCGGCGACTCCCGTTCCACCTCCCGGCGCGCCACCTACGAATCCATCCGCGAGACGCTCTCCCACCTGCGCGCCCCGCTCGGCGTCTGGCTCGTGCGCGGTAACCACGACAAGGACGCCCGCCGCCTCGCCCAGGCGCTCGACGGCCTCGAAAGCGACGGCATCCACCTCCTCCTCAACCAGGGCTGCGCCCTGCGGCCCGACGTCTGGCTCGCCGGCCTTGACGACGTCCGCGGCGGCCGCCCCGACCCCGACCTCGCTCTCCGCGACGCCCCCGCCGGCGCCTGCCGCATCGCTCTCTTCCATTGCCCGGTAGGATTCGAGCCGCTCGCCGGCCGCGTCGAACTCGCTCTCGCCGCTCACACCCACGGCGGCCAGGTGCACCTGCCCTTCATCCGTCCCTTCTGGCTCCCGCGCGGCTGCGGCTCCTACCTCGAAGGTTGGTATGAGAAGAACGGCACGCCGATGTACGTCACCCGCGGCCTCGGCACCTCCGGCCTGGCGCTGCGCTTCCGCTGCCGCCCCGAAGTCGCTTTCCTCCTCCTCGAACCCTCCCACTGACCTCTGCTCTTCCCTTCCTTGCCTCTTTGCCTCTTTGCCTCTTTGTTTCTTTGCCTCTTAGCCTCCTACCCCCTGTGCCTGTGCTACAATTCTTCGTTTATGCGGGGAATCAAAAGCAACGGCCCGGTGGAAATCGCCCCCTCCATCCTGGCCGCCGACTTCACCCGCCTCGGCGAGCAAATCGCCGAGCTTAAAGCCGCCGGCTGCCAGCTCCTCCACATCGACGTCATGGACGGCCACTTCGTCCCCAATCTCACCATTGGCCTCCCCGTCGTCCGCTCGCTCCGCCGAGCCACCGACCTCGCCCTCGACTGCCACCTGATGATTTCCGAGCCCGACCGCTACGTCGAAGCCTTTGCCGAGGCCGGCGCCGACATGATTTCGGTTCATCAGGAGGCCGCCCCGCACCTCGACCGCACACTCGCCGCCATCCGCGCTGCCGGCGCCCGCGCCGGCGTGGCGCTCAACCCCGCCACCCCTGTGGTGCTGCTCAGCGAGGTGCTCCCGCAGGTGGATTACGTGCTCGTGATGTCGGTCAACCCCGGCTTTGCCGGTCAGCAATTCCTCCCCGGCGCCCTGGCCAAGCTCCGCCAGTTGGCCGACTGGCGCGCCGACCGCCGTCTCCATTTTTGCCTTGAAGTGGACGGGGGAATTGGGGTAGAAACTATCGGGGAGGCAGTTCGAGCCGGAGCCGATCTCGTAGTGGTAGCCACATCCATTTTCCACGCGCCCAACCCCCGGCAGAGCTTCGAACAGTTGCGCCAACTGGCCTGGTCGGCCGTCGCCGAGAAAGTCTGAACGCTTTGCTTGCGGCAATGAAGAAAAACCGCCGTCTGCTCGCCCTCGCCGGGGTCGTGTCGCTGGCCCTGACAGTGGCTGGCTGCCACCGCCACAAGCACGCCCCGCCCGACCTCTCCGCCTCGCAGGAGCCCGACAAGGTGCTCTTCGAACGCGCCACCGAAGACATCAAGAACAAGCGCTTCGATACCGCCCGCCTCACCCTTCAAACCCTCATCAATACCTACCCCGACAGCGACTACCTGGCCGCGGCCAAGCTCGCCATCGCGGACTCCTACTACGAGGAGAGCACCTCGGCCTCCCTCAACCACGCCGAGGTCGAATACAAGGACTTCATCACCTTCTTCCCCAACGCGCCCGAGGTCGCCTTCGCCCAGTACCGCGCCGCCATGTGCCATTACCGGCAGCTGGAAAAGGCCGACCGCGACCGCACCCACGCCCGGCGCGCCGAAGAGGAGTTCCAGCGCCTGCTGGTCAACTACCCCGAAAGCGAATACGCCGCCGAGGGCGAGCAGCGCCTCATCGCCGTGCAGGAAATTCTGGCCGAGGGTGAATTCCACGTCGGCCGCTTCTATTTCATCCGCGGCTCCTGGCGCGCCGCCGCCGCCCGCTTGGCTCCATTGGTCGAGCGCTATCCCAACTTCAGCAAGCGCGATGAGTCGCTCTGGATGCTCGGCCAGGCTTGGGAGAAACACATACGGTTCTTCTGGGAGCCGGACCCCGAGCGCGCCGCCTCCTACTATGCCCGCCTCATCCGCGAGCACCCGATGAGCGAGAACGTAGCCGACGCCAAGGACGCCCTGGCCCGGCTCGGCCAGCCCGTCCCGGAACCCGACCCCGTGCTGCTGGCCCGCGCCCAGAGCGTCGCCCCCGTCAACCTCCAGGACGAGGAGCGCCGTGGGCTGCTCGGCCGCCTCTTTGGCCTCTTCAGCAGCCACCCGGATGTATCCGCCGCCGCCGCTCGCCTCGGTCCTCCGCCCCTTGAGCCTCCCGAAGAAACCCCGCGCATTCCACCACCCCCGTTCCAGAAGGTGATGACCGCTGTGCACAGCGGGCGCGTCGAGATTAAGCAGGTAGAGAAAATGCCCGAGGGTGCTGCAGCCTCGCCTCAGGGCCAGCCGGCCGACCAGTCCCAGCAGCCCGCGCAAGCCCAGGGGGAAGACAAGGATCAGAAACAGACCGACAAAAAGGAGCCCGCCCGCAAGAAATCCTTCTGGCGCAAGCTCGTCCCTTTCTGGTAGCCCCCCCACCCTGGCGCATTCCGCTTGACACTCCGCTGCGCCCCGTTTAGCATCCCCTCACTGCGCCGAAGTAGGAGTCTAAGGGGGGAGACGGCGTGCCCGGAAAAGTCCTTGTCGCCGACGACAGCCTGAAGGTCCAGAGGGACCTCACCCAACTGCTCCAGCAGGCGGGTGTGGAAGTCGTCACCGTCTCCAACGGCGAGCACGCCGTCCGCAAGCTCCCCGCCATCCAGCCCGACCTCGTCATCGCCGACTGCTTTATGCCCGTCCGCGATGGCTACGAAGTCTGTGACTTCATCAAGAACGCCCCGGAGTTCTCCCGCACCCGCGTTCTCCTGCTGATCGGCAAGATGGAACCCTACGACAACAAACGCGCTCAGCAGGTGCGCGCCGACGGCAAGCTCGAAAAACCCTTTGAAGATCTGCAAGCCGTTCTGGCCGCCATCAACCAGCACCTCGGCGCTGTGCTGGCCACCCGACCGGCTGCCCCCGCCCCTGCCATCGAGGAGTTCTCGGCTGCCGTTCCGGAGGTCCCGGCGGAGGCCCCCGCACCCGTTGCCGCCCCACCCCCGGCTCACGAACCCGAACCCGAGCCCGAAGCCTTCGCCACCCGCCCGCCGCCGGTCACCTTTGAGACCCAGACCCCCTTGGGCTTTGCTGACATGATGGCCGAGGAACCACTTCCGCCGGCGCGCGTGCCTCCTCCGCCCGCCGCCGCGGTCACCGAATCCGAAGAGGTGGTCGACCTCAGCCAAGCCACGATGCTTAGCTCCACGGAAGAGCTCCAGCAACGCATCCGCGAAGAGCGTCTCGCTCCGCCGGAAGCGGCGCCGGCCGAGGTCATCACCCCGGCCGAAGAAATCCCCGCCGCCGAACCCGCGCCCGAAGAAGCTCCGACCGTCATTGCCACCCGGTTCGAGCCTGTTCCAAGCGAAACGCCTCGCACTGTCGAAAAGCCCGAGCTGGCCGCCGCCTGGGAGATGACCGGCCCGGAGCCCGGCGCTCCGGAAATCCCCGCCGCTGGCGGCTGGGATAGCCAGTGGAAGGATACGGGGGAAGCGGTCGCGGAAGAGGAAGAGCTGGAAGAAGAGCCGTTGCCGGCTGAACCCGCCCCGGCCGAAGCGGCCGCCACGCGGCCCTATGCCCCCGAAGAATTCGCCGCCGCCATGGCCGCTGCCCTGGGCGAACCTGTGCCCGCCGCGCCCCCGGCGGCGCCCGAACCTCCGGTCGCCGGCACGGTGTCGCTCGAACCAGCGGCACCCACCGCGCCTGAGATCGACCCCGTCCTGCTCGACGCCGTGGTCGAGCGCGTCCTCCAGCGTCTCTCCCCGCAGGTGATGGAAACCATCGCCCGCGAAATCGTCCGCCCCCTCGCCGAAGCCATCATCCGCGAACAACTCCAGGAGTAGCGTCGCCTACTCGCGCCCCTCCAGCGCTCGCAGAAACAGCAGAACTGCCTGGTTGAACTCCTCCGGGCGTTCCATGTTCACCGTGTGGCCTGAGTTGGAAATGTTCACCCGGCGGAGGCCGGCGATGCCGGCTTCGAGCCGACGCGCGATGTCGTAGAGGTCCGGGGTGTCCCGATCGCCTACCACCAACAGCGCCGGCACGCGGATTTCCCCCAGCCGCCCCAGCGCCGGCGGGTCGAGCCCGATCGGCGCCACCGTAGGCAGCCGGGAGTTCTCCGCCCAAACTCTCTTCGCCTTCTCCCGCGCCGCCGGGTTTTTCGGCGCGGGAAGCAAGTGCGGATCGTCAAGCAGCAGTTGCACGTAGCGTTCGGTATCGCCCTCTTGCAGGGCCGCCATGAAAGGCGCCACCCATTTCTGGAACTCCTCCGAAAACGGGTGGCCGCTCACACCGGCCGCCACCAGCACCAGACACTCGACCCGCTCCGAGTGAGCGAGGGCGAAGTCAATCGCCAGCGCCCCGCCCAGCGACAACCCCACCAGGCACGCCTTCTCAATCTTCAGGAAGTCGAGCAGAGCCGCCAGGTCTTCGAGGGGCGAAAACGGTTCCGTGGGCCAAGCCGACTTCCCCCACCCCCGCACGTCGTAGCGCACCACCTGGAACTCCCGGGCAAAAACCTCGAACTGGTCGTCCCACAGCCGGTGGTCCATCCCGCCGCCCACACCGATGAATACCACCGGTCGGCCGCTGCCCGTGGCTTCATAGTAGAGACGAGTTCGGTTCACTTCCGCATAGCCCTGCACGACCTTCTCCTCTGCCGGCGCGGCCGCCGCACCGACTCCAAACACCAATGAAAGCAAGACCGGCAAACCGCCGCTCCACCGCCGGCTCTTCATACCTTGCCTCACTGCAATCGCGGGGAGTGGTAGTCTCCCACATTCCATCCCCACTTTCCATTTCGGCGCAGGCTTGGCTTATACTGCGGTATTCCGTTGCGGGACTGAGAGATGACCGGGCAGGACATTCCCAAAGCCTACAGCCCCGGCGCCATCGAGCGCCGCTGGGCCGAGTGGTGGGTCAACGAGCGCCTTTTCACCCCCGAGGTCGCCGCCCGCCACCGCCCGCCCGACCGCGGCACCTTCTCGCTCGCCATCCCGCCCCCCAACGTCACCGGCTCCCTCCATATGGGCCACATGCTCGAGCACACCCAGATTGACATCCTGATGCGCTGGCGGCGCATGCAGGGCTACCGCGTCCTCTGGCTCCCCGGCACCGACCACGCCAGCATCGCTGTGCACGTCCTGCTGGAACGGGAGTTGGCGGCGCAGGGCCTGACCCGCCAGCAGCTGGGCCGCGAAGAGTTTCTGCGGCGCGCCTGGCAATGGAAGGCCGAAAGCGGCGACACCATCAAGCAGCAAATGATCCGCCTGGGGGCGTCGGTCGACTGGGGCCGCGAATGTTTCACCATGGACAGCGACCGCTATCGGGCTGTCCTGGAAGCTTTCATCCGCCTCTACGACGAGAAACTCATCTACCGCGGCCGCTACCTCATCAACTGGTGCCCGCGCTGCCTGACCGCTTTGAGCGACCTTGAGGTCGTGCACGAAGAGCGCGACGCCAAGCTCTACTTCCTCCGCTACCCGGTGCTCGGTACCGATCGCCACCTCACCGTCGCCACCACCCGGCCGGAAACCATGCTGGGCGACACCGCCGTCGCCGTCCACCCCGCCGACGACCGTTACCGCCAGTTCGTCGGCCGCAAGGCCCTCCTGCCCCTAATGAAGCGCGAGATTCCCATCCTGGCCGACGAAATCGTTGACCGCGAGTTCGGCACCGGCGCCGTCAAGGTCACCCCGGCGCACGACCCGAACGACTTCGAGCTCGCCCGGCGCCACCACCTGCCGGAAGTGGACGTGATGGACGACGCCGCCCGCATGAATCAAAACGCCGGCCCCTACGCCGGCCTCGACCGCTACGAAGCGCGCCAGCGCGTCGTCGCCGATCTCGAAAAGCAGGGCCTGCTGGAAAAAGTTGAACCCTACCGCCACGCCCTCGGCACCTGCCAGCGCTGCAAGACGCCGGTCGAGCCGCGCGTCTCCGTCCAGTGGTTCTGCCGCATGAAGGAGTTGGCCGCGCCGGCCATTGACGTCGTCCGCCGCGGCCTCATCCGCGTCCTGCCGGAAAACAACGTCAAGGTTTATCTCAACTGGATGGAGAACATCCGCGACTGGTGCATTTCCCGCCAGCTCTGGTGGGGCCACCGCATCCCGGTCTGGCACTGCGCCTGCGGCGGTATGACGCGCGTGCGCGACTCACGCGTGGCAGTCGTCAACGGTCATCCCCAGCCCGCCAGCCCGCCCGAGAAATGCGAGCAGTGCGGCAACAGCGCGTTGACGCAGGACCCCGACGTTCTTGACACCTGGTTCAGCTCCGCCCTCTGGCCTTTTTCCACCCTCGGCTGGCCCGACGACACGCCCGACCTGCGCGACTTCTACCCCACCACACTGATGATCAACGGCTTCGACATCCTCTTCTTCTGGGACGCGCGCATGATCATGGCCGGGCTCAAGTTCATGCCGCGCGAAAAACTGGAAGAGCGAATTCCGTTCAAGACTCTCTACATCCACGCCCTCGTCCGCGACCCCGAGGGCCGGAAGATGTCAAAGACCCGCGGCAATGTCGTCGACCCGCTCGACCTCATCGAGGAGTACGGCACCGACGCCTGCCGCTTCACCCTCGCCCTCATGGCCGCGCCCGGCACCGACATCGCCCTCAGCCCCGACCGCCTCCGCAGCTACCGCGCCTTCGCCAATAAAATCTGGAACGCCGCCCGCTTCATTGCGCTCAACCTCCAGCGCGCCGAGCAGAACGGAACACTCCCGGCCGATTTCGCCGCCCGCTTGCTCCGCCAGGGCCCGCCGGAGAACCGAACCTTCGACCCGCCCCCCGCCTGGGTTGACCGCTGGCTCGCTTCGCGCCTCCACCGCCTCAGCCTTACCGTCGGCGAAGCGCTCGACAACTTCCGCTTCCACGAAGCCGCCCACGAGCTCTACCACTTCTTCTGGCACGAGTTCTGCGACTGGTACCTCGAATGGGTCAAGCCCGTCATTGCCGCCGATCCTGCAAAGCGGGACGCCCCCGCGCCGGACGGACAGCGCGCCGCCTGGAGCTACCTCCTCACCCACTTCGAGTGGGCCTTGCGCCTCCTGCATCCCTTTATGCCCTTCATCACCGAAGAGCTCTGGCGGCGCCTCTACGACGCTGAGCATTCGCTCGCTCTCCAACACTTGCCTCGGGGCGACGCCCGGCGCTTCGACAGCCGGGCCGAAGAAGAGATGGCGCTTGTCCAGGAGGCCATCGTCGCCCTGCGCAACATTCGCGCCGAGATGCGCCTCGACGCCCGCCGCCGCGTCCCCGGCGAACTGGCCACCCACGAACCCGCGGTCTTCGACCTCTTGGAAGCTCATCGCCAGTCCATCCTCCGCCTGGCGAACCTCTCGGAGCTGAGGCTCTCTCGCGATTCGCTGGCGGCCGAGGGCGGCGTCCTGCGCCACGCCGCCCGCTTCGACGCCCGCATTCCCTTCTCGGAGGCCGACCTCGCTGCCGAACTCAAACGGTTGCGCAAGGAAAGAGAAAAGCTGGAGAAAGAGCTCAGCGGCATGCGCACCCGCCTGGCCGACCGCGACTTCCGCGCCAAAGCCCCCGAAGACGTCGTCCGCGGGCTCGAACAGCGCCAGGCGGAGTACAATACCCAGTACGAAAAAGTCACCCGCTTGCTCGAAACGCTGGAGAACCGCCTCTCATCGGGCGGGGCACCTGCCCGATAAGAGACGAAACCGAAGGAGATGAGCGCAGCCTCCGACAAACCCGCCGCCCTCGCCGCCCACCAGCAGCTTGACTGGTGCTCGAAGGAAATCACCGCTCTGCTCGAGCAAGCCCTAGCCGAAGATGTCGGCTCCGGTGACTTGACCTCCGACGCCGTCTTTCCCGAACCGACCGAAGCCGTCGGCCGCTTCCTCGCTCGGCAGGTGCTCGTCGTCGCCGGCCTCCCCTTGGTCGAGCAGCTCTTCGAGTTGCTCGACCCCAGCACCCGCTTCCAGCCGCTGGTCGAAGAAGGCACGCTGGTCGGCCGCAGCCTGCTGGCTGAAGTGCGCGGCGACGCGCGCGCTCTCCTGCGCGGCGAGCGCACTGCCCTGAACCTCCTCCAGCGGCTCTGCGGCATCGCCACCTTGACCCGCCGCTTCGTCCACCGCCTGGAAGGCACACGCACCCGACTGCTCGATACCCGCAAGACCACCCCGGGGCTGCGCCAGCTGGAGCGCTACGCCGTGCGCGTCGGCGGCGGCTCGAACCACCGCTTCGGCCTCTACGATGCCGTGCTCATCAAGGAGAACCACGCCCAGCTCACCGGCGGCGTCGGCGAAGCCGTCCGCCGCGCCCGGGAGAAGTACGGCCGGCAGCAGAGCATCGAGGCCGAGGTGCGCGATGAAATCGAAGTCCGCCAGGCGCTCGACGCCGGCGCCGACATCCTCCTGCTCGACAATATGAGCCCGGAGCAGATCCGCGACTGCCTCGCCATCATCCAGCGCCGCGCCCGCGTCGAGGTTTCGGGCGGCATCACGCTGGAAAACCTGCGCGAGTACGCCGAGCTCGGCGTCGACGCCATCTCCGTCGGCGCCCTCACCCACTCGGCCGCGGCAGCCGACATCAGCTTTGATGTTCGGCCCGCCGCGGAACCGGACTCATAGCCGGACTCATTTTCGGATTTCGCTTTCGAGTTCATGATGCCCAAGCGCCGGCCGCCCCTGGCTTCGACCGACCGCCGCGTCGACAAGCTGCTCGGCTTGCTCATCGAGCATCCCATGGTGGTGCTGAGCGGCGCCAAGATCGCCCGCCAGGTCGGCGTCAGCCGCTCCGCCGTTTGGCATTGGGTGGAAAAGCTCCGCGCCCTGGGCGTCCGAATCAAAGGCCACCCCAAGACCGGCTACCAGCTCGAACGCGTCCCGGACATCCTCGTACCGCAACTCCTGCGCCTGCGCCTCGAGGGCACTGCCTTCGCCCGCCGCATCCACCACTTTTTCAAGATTCACTCCACGAACGACGTTACTCTCGAGCTGGCCGCCGCCGGCGAGCCTCACGGAGCGCTCGTCCTGGCCGAGGAGCAGACCGCCGGCCGCGGCCGCCTGGGCCGCGCCTGGTACTCCGAAAAAACGACCGGCATCTACCTGTCCGTCCTCCTGCGGCCGCAACTCGCCCCGCAGCAGGCCCCGCTGCTGACGCTCCTGGCCGGGTTGGCCGTCCGCGACGCCGCGGTCGAAGTCACCGGGCTCGCCGTGGATCTGCGCTGGCCGAACGACCTGCTGGTGGGCGGGAAGAAATTCTGCGGCATCCTCACTGAGATGCAGGCCGAAGCCGATCGCATCCGTCACGTGGTGGTGGGCATCGGCGTCAACGTCAACCACAGCCGGATTCCGTCGGAGCTGGAAGCCATCGCCACCTCGCTCCGTCTGGCCGGCGGCCGTGCCTTCTCGCGGCTCGAAATCCTCGTCCGCTTGCTGCATGCGCTCGACCACCACTACAATCAGCTCTTGCGCGAGGGCGCCGCCCCACTGATTGCCCGCTTCAGCGAAGTCTCGAGCTTCGCCCGCGGCAAACGGGTTCGCGTCGCGATGCCGAGCGAGGAAATCAGCGGCGTGACCGCCGGGCTCGACTCCACCGGCTGCCTGCTCGTCCGCCGCGACGCGGACGGTGAGACCGTGCCGGTCCTGGCCGGCGACGTCACCGAGGCTTGAATTAAGATCGATACCATGACGTGGCTCGAAGTTGCTTTCGCTGCTCTGGTGGTTCTGGCGCTGGCCGCTGGCTGGTATAAGTATTCGATCAGCACCGGCGCTGTACCCAAGGTGCTTGAGTTTTACCTCTGGCTCACACCCATCCTGACCTTTACGGCGCTCAGGCTGTTACACGCTCGCGCCGGACTCCAGGGGCTTGTCCCCATAGCTGTCGTTCACTTGGCAATCGTCGCCTGGGCGTTGTGGATTGTTCACCCTTCAACCTGCAGGGGTGTCACCCCTTGGCTGGACGGGGTTCTTCTTGTCGTTGGGGCAGCGGTCGTCTGGCTGGGCGCCATCACCTTCGCGGGAATGGAACTTCAGGGAATTGCAGCGCATCGTGGGGACCACCTGTTTACTGTTGGCGGCTTCCTGGTTGGCGCGCTCCTCAGCCTGGCGGGATTTATGGGGCTCAGCGCTCACTTACGCGAACGTGGCGAAATCCTCCTGTCGCAGCTTGGGCTCTTAGCTCTGATAATCGGGACTGTCTGCTGGATTTTGCATCTTGCATTCCGCGCCACCGTCATGCTGGCGGCAGCGCAGGAATCTGCGGCGCCCACTTGGTACCCGCCGCTCCGGCTGTGGGCGGGGGCGATGTACGCCGCTTACATGGTCCTCGCTTATCTCTCCATCGCTTTCTACGGCGCAGCCATGCAGAAGACAGGATTGGCAGGGAAGGGTTGGGGGCGGACGTTTGTCGCTTTTGGATTGATTGCAGCAACGGGATTTGTGGCGCAGGGATGGTGGGACGTGCCTCTCGCGGTTCAGTTCATGCCCTACGCTATGGGCATGATTCTGCTTCGACGGGCGATGCTTCGCGCCAGTAGTTGATCGGGCAGTCATAAGGAGGCCTTCCATGAACCCGCAGGAGCAAGTTACCTCAGCGGATCGTCTGTTCACCCCACGGGTCTTTCACGGTGGTGAGTTCCCTTTTTTTCCTGGCTGCTATTTGCATACATCATGCCTTCAATCCCGCGACTCTACTCCGGGATGTAGTTATCTACCCCGTCGCTCTGCTCGTTCCTGTTGCTCTCTGGAAGAATCGCCGTTGGCTCTACGTTGTGGCTGTGATCGTGATTGCGATTCCGTCGGTCGCTTTTCTGCACCTCTCCACCCTCGGTAGACCGGCGGAGCTGAAGCCATTTCTCAACCACCTTTTTCTTCTGTTAGCTGGCACCTCTGCGATCCTTGTAGGCATCAGCGCATTTGTGAAGAAGCGGGTTTGAGCACGATGACCCTACCGGAGGCTTTGCTCAAGGACGACAACTGGTTTCCGCTTGTGAGACCGTTGCGCCTTTTGGCGGTGGTCGCATTTATTTTTTTGCGCGCGACGCCGACGGGTCCCGACCAAAGCGCTGATGAACATTGAATTTGAAGACTGATGGAGTCTCGACGGGTCAACCCTCTCGCCATGCTTGCCCTGAGCGTAGTGTATCTGTGTGCATCTGTGGTTTCATAAATAGCCTCTATGCTGCTGGTCATCAACGTCAACAACACCAACACGCTGCTCGGGGTCTATGAAGGCGAGCGCCTGCGGGCTCACTGGCGCCTGATGACCGTCCACCAGCAAACCGTGGACGGCTTCGGCATCCAGGCGCGCAACCTGCTCCAACTCGCCGGCCTCGACGCCGGCCGGATTGACGGCGTCATCGTCAGCTCCGTCGTCCCGCCGCTCGACCGCACGGTCGCCGAGATGGTGCGCCGCTACTTCAAGCTCGAGCCGCTCTTCGTCGGCCCGGGCATCAAGACGGGCATCCGCATCCGCTACGACAACCCGCAGGAGGTCGGCGCCGACCGCATCGCCAACGCCGTGGCTGCTTTCGCCAAGTACGGCGGGCCGATTGTGGCGGTGGACTTCGGCACCGCCATCACCTTCGACGCCATCTCCGCCGAGGGCGACTACCTGGGCGGCATCATCTGCCCGGGCATTGGCATCGCCTCCGACGCCCTCTTCGAGCGCACCGCGCGCCTGCCCCGCGTCTCCTTCGCCCGGCCGGAGAAGCTCATCGGCACCCACACCGTGGGCTCCATCCAGTCCGGCCTCCACTACGGCTTTCTCGCTCTGGTGGACGGCCTGCTCGACCGCCTGAAGGAAGAGATTGGCCCCAAGACCCGCGTCATCGCCACCGGCGGCGGCGCCGGCTTGCTCGCCGACGCTTCCCGCCACATCGAGCTGGTTGACGAATTCCTCACCCTCGACGGCCTCCGCCTCCTCTACGAACGCAACCTGCCTGCGAAGGAGAAGCGCGAACCGCCGCCCGCCAAGGCCGCCTCCGCTGCTCGCAAGAACCCAAAGCGCCGCCGCTGATCCCCATCCCTCTGTCATTCCGCCTTTCTTTGTCATTCTGAGCCCCGAAGCTTCGGGGCGAAGAATCCCATCGAGAAATCTGTGTGTATCTGTGTGCATCTGTGGTTACATATCTTCCTACTCGGCTGTGCGGGGGCAGTTCCCGTGGAGAACTACTTCAACTACTACACCGAAATCGAGGAGTACTTCTGGCAGAAGCGCGGCGCCAGCCTCCTGGTCTCCACGCTCGACTGGGCCGTCATCGAAAGCTGGCAGAAGGCCGGCGTCCCCCTCGAGGTCGTGCTGAAGGGCATTGACCGCGCCTTCGAGCACTACGACTCCGCGAAGCGCGGCCGCCCTATCAAGAGCCTGCTCTACTGCGTCGACGCGGTCGCCCAGGTCGCCGAGGAAGCCAAAGAAGCCGCCGCCGGCCGCGCCTCCGATGCGCCCGCCGCGCCCCGCCCGGCTCCCTTCGGTCCCGGCGAAATCGCCGCCTTCTTCCGCGCCAATGCGAGTGCTTTGCGCGAAACCGCCGGTCGCTCCGATGCGGGCTCGCTCGCCGCGCCCTTGCTCGAGATTGCCGACGCCCTGGAGGCGCTCGCCGGACAGCCGGCCACCGAAACCACCGCCAACCTCGAAGGCCTCGAGCGGCAGCTCAGCGTCTTCGAGGAAAAATTGCAGGCGGCGCTCACCCAGGCAGCGAGCACCGAGGAGCTGCTAGCGCTCCGCCGCGAGGTCGAGCGCGCCCTCGCTCCCTACCGCCGCCGGATGAAGGCCGAGCAGCTCGTCCTGATCGAAAAACAGTTCCTGCAAAAAAAACTTCTCGAGCGCTACCGCCTGCCGCGCCTGAGCCTGTTCTATCTCCCGGCCGCCGCCCTGCCCACCGCGGAGGAAGGAAGCTGAGCCGTGGACTCCTTCACCGTGCGCGTGGAAAAACTTGTCTACGGCGGCGAAGGCCTGGCCTACCACGGGGGCAAACCGGTCTTTGTCTCCTTCGTGCTGCCGGGCGAGGTCGTCGACGTCTTTCCGATCGAAGAGTCGCGCAAGTTCATCCGCGCCCTACCCGCCCAGGTGAAGGAAGCGGCCGGCGAGCGCATCGCTGCCGACTGCCCCTACTTCGGCCGTTGCGGCGGTTGCCACTATCAGCACCTCCCTTACGAGCGACAGCTCGAAGTCAAGCGGGACATCCTGCACGAAACCCTGCGCCGCCTAGGCAAGATTGAACGGACGGAGGAAATCGCCCTCCACGCCTCGCCGCCGTGGCACTACCGCAACCGCGTCCAGTTGAAGCTGGCGCCACACCCGGTGGCGGCCGACCGGCTCCAGGTCGGCTTCCATCGCGCCGGCTCGCGCACCCTCTGCGGCATCGAGCAATGCCCCATCAGCTCGCCCAAGCTCAATCAGCTGATCTCCGTGTTGAACCGGTTGAGCGCGGAAGGCGCACTTCCGCTCAGCCTGCGCGCCGCCGAGGCTCTTGCCGACGACCGCGACCA
Organism: Acidobacteriota bacterium; assembly: GCA_016189965.1. GTDB lineage: Bacteria > Acidobacteriota > Terriglobia > Acidiferrales > 2-02-FULL-67-57 > JACPRL01. Next base: position 25,838 of record JACPRL010000183.1, read on the forward strand.
CACTCTCTGGCTCACACTCGCCGCGCCGCAACTGGACTTCGACCGCGCCGCCCTCGCCGAGCGCCTGCGCACCGAGCTCGACGGGCTCCTCTCCCTTCAATCCGTCGAAACGTCAACCGAACGCACCGAGACCGACGGCCTGGGCTGGATTTACTACCAGGTGGGAGCGGAGCGGCTGCGCGTCAGCCACGCCAGCTTCTTCCAGATCAACCGTCACCTGCTGCCGGTGCTGGTCGAGCGCGTGACGCAAAACTTGGAAGGCAAGGTGGCGCTCGACCTGTATGCCGGTGTGGGACTCTTTACGCGGGCGCTAGCGCGAAAGTTCGCCCGCGTCGTGGCGGTCGAAAGCAGCACAGCCGCAGCGGCCGACCTAGCTGCCAACGTCGCCGACCTGGCCGGCGTCGAGACGCGTGCGTCCAGCGTCCTCGACTTCCTCCGCCAGTCTCCCGAAAAGTCTGACCTCGCGCTGCTCGACCCGCCTCGCTGTGGCCTAGGCCGCGGCGTGGCTGAGGCGTTGAACGAGCTCGCGCCGCCGCGCCTCCTCTACCTCTCCTGCGACCCTTCCACGCTGGCGCGCGACCTCGCCCGCCTCGCGCCCCACTATCGCCTCGTCGGCCTAGAACTGTTCGACCTGTTCCCGCAGACTTTCCACATCGAAACTCTGGCTCGCCTCGACCGAGCCGCCTAGTGCCGTTCCATCTAGTTGGAGCCATTTCGGGTGAGCACAAATCTGCAGCATAGATGCATAATCTCGCCGACCAAAGTTAGCCGGAAAGAGTTGGAACGGTACTAGCCCATGCGCTTTCCTGTGTTCTGGCTGGCCGCCGTGTTCGCAGCCGGGCTCGCCGCTTTTGCTGACGTGGACGATCCCCCGCGTGTCCTGTTTGCGCTGGCGCTGGCGGCGCTGTTGCTGGGGACGCTTTGCCTGGGGCGTCGCTGGCTGACGACGGCGCTCGCCTGCGCGCTGGTCGGCTTTTTTCTTTTCGGCGGCGCCACCATCAGTCTGCGCGCGGCCTCGATCGCCGCCACCCGCGTCGACCGCGTCATTGCCCGCGAACCACTCGACCTGAGCGAAGCTGTCCGCCTGACCGGCTGGCTGCGCCGAAGCCCGGAGCAGAAACCGTTCGCCGTCTTCTACGACCTCGAACTCGAAAACCTCGAAACCGGCGGCCAGCGCTATGACGCTTCCGGCGGCGTCCGCCTGAGTTACTTCCTTCCCTCCGACCGAGAAGAACCTCGCCCCTCCCTTCCTGCTTTGCGCTACGGCGACCGCGTCGAAGTCCTCACTCGCGTCCATGCCCCCGTCAACCGGCAGAACCTCGGCAGCTTCGACTGGCGCGCGCACCTAGCCCGGCAGAGAATTTTTCTCGAAGGCTCGCTGAAAAGCCCCGAGCTGCTCACCAAACTTCCCGGGCCGCGCGGCAACCGCTTCTCCCGCTGGATTCAAACTCTCCGCACCCGCCTGCTGGCACAGCTCGACTCCCTGTTTCCGCCGGACACGCGAGGCGACGAGAACGCCGTCCTGCGGGCCATGCTGCTCGGCGACAGCGGCTTCCTCTCCCATCGCCTGGCGGAGGATTTTCGCACCAGCGGCACCTACCACGTTCTGGTTGTCTCCGGGCTGCACGTCGGCGTCATCGCCGTGTTCGTCTTCTGGCTGCTGCGGCGCTTGCGCGCGTCCGAGGAGGTCGGCGCCGTCATTACCCTAGCGGCGCTGGTCTTCTACCTGTTCCTGGTCGAGGACCGGCCACCCATCGAGCGCGCCGTCTGGGCCGCGGGCGTCTACCTGACGGCGCGGCTGCTCTTCCGCCAGGTGCACCTCGGCAATACCACTGCGGTGGCGGCGCTGCTGGTGCTGTTCCTTCACCCGGAATGGATCCTCGACCCGAGCTTTCATCTCTCCTTCGCTGCAGTCTTCCTGATTGCTTTTCTCGCCCTGCCCTGGATCGAGCGCACCACGCAGCCCTACCGCGACTCGCTCTGGTTTCTCGACACTCCCGAGCGCGCCGAGCAACTGCGTGAGCCCCGCCTAGTGCAGTTCCGGCTCGACCTGCGCGCCCTGGCCGAGCTGCTGGCCCCCCTGGCCTTCTGGGCCGAAGAAAAAGAGCGCGCCGTGCTGCGCCTCCTCGCTTGGGTCGTCCGCGTCGGACTCCGCGCCCTGGACTTCTTTCTGATTTCGCTGGCCATTCACCTCGGCTTCGTGCTGCTGACCGCTTTGTATTTTCAGCGCGTCGTCTGGCTGGGCCTGGCAGCGAACATCCTGGTGGTGCCCCTGGTGGGCTTCATCGTGCCGCTGGGCCTGGCCACGCTGCTTGTGGCTTTGCTGTGGTTGGCCGGCGGAATGCTGCTGGCTGAGCTAGTCCGCTTGCTGGTGGGTTTGCTTCTGGTGATTGTTGAGTCAGTGGCGGGACGTCTTACATGGGGGATTCCGCCCCCGCCGGCATGGCTGGTGGTGCTCTACCTCGGCGGGCTGGCGCTGCTAGCTGTGGCGGCGGTGCGCCAGCAGCGTCAACGCTGGGCGTTCGCGGGACTGGTGGCGTTGATTCTTGTCGTCGTTGCCCATCCGTTTCCCCCGCGCCTGCCGGAGAACGTGCTCGAAGCCACCGTGCTCGACGTCGGCCAAGGCGACTCGGTATTCCTCACTTTTCCCAACGGAGAGACTTGGCTGGTGGACGGCGGCCGCGGCCCCGTGGAGATTGGGCGCGGCTATTGGGTTGGCGAGGATATCGGAAGAACGGTCGTCGTCCCCTATCTGCGCGCCCGGGGAATCAAGCGCCTCGACCGTGTCTGGCTCACCCATGCCCACCACGACCACATGGCCGGCCTCGGCGAAGTTCTCGACCAGTTTCCGGTGGGCAGCTTCGAGGTTGGCCCCGCGCCCGCCAGCTCCGCCTATGAGAAATTGCTCCAGCATGTCCGCGAGCGCGGCATTCGGCTCCGGCAACATAGAGCGGGAGAGCGTTTCACGCTGGCGGGCGTCGAGATCGAGATTCTCTGGCCGCCTCCGACCTATCAGCCGGGTCGCGCCCCCTCGAACAACGATTCGCTGGTGCTGCGGTTGTGTCGGGCAAATACCTGCGTGCTGCTACCCGGCGATATCGAAACAGACGTGGAGAAGACCCTTGCCATGCAGCAACCCGCCTTGCAGGCCGCCGCGCTCAAAGTGCCGCACCACGGCGGCCGCGGCGCTGCCACGACGGAGTTCCTAGCAGCAGTCGGGCCCCGCGCCGCCATAATTTCCGTCGGCGCCACCAATCCCTTCGGACACCCCTTTGAAGAGGTGACCGAGCGGCTGGCGGCGCAGGCCGAGCGGGTCTATCGCACCGACCGCGACGGCAGCGTCACGGTGCGCGTCGAAGAACACGGGCTCGCGGCGGAGAGTTTTCGGGAGCAGCAGCGCAGCGAACTCTACCCGAGTCTCTGGGCCAAGCTGGGCGCTTGCGCCCGGCAGCTCCTCTTACTAGAATCCGACTGATGGCGGACGAAACCCGGGAACCCAAGTTAGCGGAAGCCATCGCCGAAGAATCCCGCCGCGTGCGCCGCCTGCAGCTTGCGGTGCGCCTGGTGATGAACGTCATCAGCCAGGGCAACCTCTCCTTTGACGAAGCCTCCCAGATGGTCGCCGCCACCCGCCGCGTGGCTCTGGCGCTGTTTCCCGACAAGGAAGGCGTCTACGACCTGCTCTACCAGCCCCGCCTGCAGCGCTTGCTAGCGCAGAAGTACCGCCTGCAGTAGTCCCTCAACCCCAGAGCAGTTTCGCCGCGAGCAGCCCGAGCAACACAGCGCACCCCACGGCCGCTCGCCATTCCCGGTTCTGGCGGTAGAGCGCGGCGTCGAAGCGGGCGCGCGTGTCTCCGCTCGCCGCCGGAGTGAGCCGGGGCCAGAACGCCGGCACTTGCGCGGCATAGCGGGCGTAGAGCTCCGGCGCCCGCGCGCGCCGCTCCTGCTCTTCGCGTTGCATCACCGGAACGAAGAACAGCAGGAAGTAAACGACAATCAGGAGAGCCAGTTCGGCGCGGGCGGCTGCCAGCGCAAATCCTGCCAGGATGAAACTCGTTCCGACGTAGAGCGGATGCCGGAGGTAGGCATAGGGGCCGGACACGGTCAGTGCCGACTCCCGCCGCAGATGGCCCGCCGCCCAGGCGCGCACCGCGAGTCCCACCAAAACCAGAGGGACGCCGGCGCTCAACAGCCGCGGTGTGGGCTGCGCGAACACCAACACCAGCGCCGCCAGCAGAAAGTGTAGCGGGACACGCGCCCCCGCGGCCCAGTCCGCGTAGCTACTCATCGCTGCTCTTTACGGCGCGCTCTACCGCTGCCAGCACTTCCTCCACTGTGATGGCTAGCATAGCCGGCGACACTTTCTCTTCGTGCTTGTAGCTCGTGGGCCCGCGGTCGCGATGGTGGATGACCACTGCGCGCGAGCCGAAGGGTCCATTCCGCTTAGGGTCGGTCGGGCCATAGAGGCCCACCACGGGCGTTCCGACGGCGGCCGCGATGTGCAGCGGGCCGGTGTCCCCGCTGATGAGCACGCGGGCGCGCCGCACCAGGGCGACCAGTTGCCGAGGCGTCAGCGGGAAATGCACGGGGCGCGTGACGCGCGCCTGCGCCATGAATTCGCTCGCCAGGCGCTCTTCTCCCGGCCCGGCGTTCAGCACCGAGCGCCAGCCGCGCGTGCGCGCCAGGGCATTGTGCAGCGCTGCATAGCGCTCGATGGGCCAGCACTTCGAGCCCCAGCCCCCGCCAGGACTCAGGACGAAAAAATGCCGCACCTGGTTTTGTTGGAGCTGCTCCTCCACGTAGGCTTCATCGTCAGGCTGCGTGGACAGAGGAAACCGCCACGCGGGCTCGGCGGCGCCCGCGGCTTTGACCAGGGAGAGGTTCATTTCGATGACGTGGACATTCTCCGGCGGCCGCACGGCCGTGGTGTAGAAGGCCGCGGCGCCAGATTCCTTGGCGGCGTTCATATCGAAGCCGATACGTTCGCGCGCGCCGCTAAGCCGCGCCAGCAGCGCCGATTTGTAAAGTCCCTGAAAGTCGATGGCGGTGTCGTAGCCCGCCTGGCGCAGCGTCCGGGCCAGCTCGCTGAAGCCTCGCCAGGTGCGCGCCCGCAGCAGTTCACGGCGCCAAGTGGTTGTGTCGGCCGGAATGATTCCCGAAATGTCGGGGTTCAGCTCGATCAGTTCGTGCCACCGGCGCTCGACCAGCCAATCAATGTGCGCGCGGGGAAAAGCCTCGCGGAGCGTCGCCACGCCCGGCAGGGTGTGGACGATGTCGCCCATCGACCCGAGGCGGACGACCAGGATCCGTTCCCTCATCGGAGGAACCGTTGTCGTGTAGTGGCGAGCAGTTCGCGTGTGGTGGACGCGGCGGTGTGTCTCACTCGTAGAGTTTCTCGACGTGATCCACCCGGAACAGGCGGTTCACCCGCTGCACCAGCTCGGCCCGCCGGTCGTTCAGCTCCGGGATCAGTTTTGCCAACTCCGCCAGGCGGTCTCTTTCGCTGCGTGGGAGCCGCCGCACCTCGTCCTCCGCCCGCCAGAGTTTCCGGTTTACTTCTGCCAGCTCCTGGGTGGCCTTCGCATAACCGTCCCGGTCGGTATCGCCGCTCTTGCGCAGCCAATCGGCCAGCGCCGCTTCAATCAACTCCAACTCCTGTTGGAAATGGGCGACCTTCACGTTCCGCTGCCGGCCCGCTTCAATCTTCAGGTGCAGGATGGTCTTGCGGTCGACCAGCTCGCCGGGGCTCGGGTTCATCAGTCCCACCGCCCAACCTCCTCCTTCGTGCCAGGCTCGGGTGCTTGAACTCGGCTTGCGCTCATCGCCGCTCGACCACGCGGCGGTCGGCCAGGGCCGCGTCGACCGCCTGCCAGACATCTTCTACGCCTACGCGCGTCATGCAGCGATGATCCACGGGACACTGGCGCAGAAAGCAGGGGCTGCAAGAGACCGGATGCTTCACCACCCGCGCCCGCGCGTTCAACGGCCCGGTGCCCGCCTCGTCGCTCGGCCCGAAGATGATTACCTGCGGCAATCCAACTCCGGCCGCCAGGTGCATCGCTCCCGAGTCGTTGCCGATGAACAGGTCCACCGAAGCCAGCAAGGCGAGAAACTCTTCGAGTGTAGTTTGCCCGACGAGCGAGATCGGCTTGGTTCGCATGCGGGCGGCAATCGCCTCGCCGAGCGATGCCTCGGCGGAAGTGCCGCAGAGTAGCACAGCGGCGTCGTAGGCCTCAGCCAAGCGGTCGGCCAGCGCGGCAAAGCGTTCGGGCAGCCAGCACTTGGCTGAGCCGTAGGCGGCGCCGGGGGCGATGACTACCCGCAGGTCCGAGCCCTCGCCGAGGCCCAACGCGCGCAGACGTTGCCGCAGGCGCTCGCCCGCCGCCGCCGACGGCTCGAGCCGAATCTCGCCAATGACCGGCAAAGAGCCAAGCCAGCCCGCGCGCCGCAACAACTCCAGGTAGTAATAGGTTTCGTGCGGCGGAATGTCCGCCGGCTTGGGCACAGCAATGGCTTCAGTCAGCAAGAGGCGGCGGGCGTCGCGCGCATAGCCCACGCGGCGGGGAATCCCGGCGCGGAAGGCCAGCCAGGCAGCTTGAAAGGCGTTCTGGAAAAGCACCGCCAGGTCGAAGCGCTCGCGTCGGAGCTCGGCGGCCAGGCGCTCGAGGCCGGCAAGGCCGCGGTGGCGCCCGCGATGGTCAAAGACGAGCACGCGGTTGACGCCGGCGACGCTGGCGTAGAGCCCGGCCACGCTGGGCCGCGCCAGCACCGTGATGTCGGCTGCAGGAAACTTCTCCCGCAGCTTGCGCAGCGCCGGCAGCGACATCACCGCATCGCCCACCCAGTTCGGCACCCGAACCAGAATCTTCTCGGCGTCGGTGATAGTTGCGGGCATGTTCAGGCTGCGCTCGCCTCCAGGCGCTCGGCCACGGCGGCAAAGAAGCCGGCTTCGTCATCGAGCACCAGTTCCATCCGGCAATAAAAGGTCGGCGGGAGGCTCGGTGGCACCACAGTGAGATTGATCAGGTCTTTCTCCGTCGTCAGCAGCACGCGCGCGCCGGCGCGGTCGGCAAGCCGGATGATGTGGCGGAAGTCCTCGATGCCATACCGATGATGGTCGGCGAAGGCCAGCGTGGCGGCCAGGTTGAAACCGTCGCGGCGCAGGTCATCCCAGAAGGCCTCCGGGTTCCCCAGGCCGCAAAAGGCGAGCGCCGGCTGCTGCTTGAGAACGAAGAGATTGGCCGGGCGGTGCGAGGCGGCGTCAAAGACCCCACTCAGGCGAGTTACGGCGCGAAAAGCCGGCGCCTGCGGGTTCCAGCGGCGCACCGCGGCGACAACTTCTGGCGGAACCGAGTTGTGCGCCCGGGTGAACACAATCATGTCGGCGCGGCGCAGGGCTTCCAGCGGCTCCCGCAGGCGTCCGGCGGGCAAGACGGCGCCTTCGCCGAGGGGGTCGGTGACGTCAATCAGCACCAAGTCGAGGTCGCGGGCCAAGTGCAGGTGCTGGAAGCCGTCATCGAGCAGGAACACCTGCGGCGGCCTCGGCGCTTCCATCGCCAAAATTTTCTGGGCGACGGCAAAGCGGTCCTCACCGATGCCGATGGTCACGTCGGGCAGATGGCGGGCCAGCAGAATGGGTTCGTCGCCCATCAGTTCCGGCGTGTAGCGGGAGACTTCGCCCTGCCCGTTGATGACCAGCGGCAGGCGCTCGCGACGCCCGTAGCCGCGGGTCAGAATCGCCACCTGCGTCCCGCGCTGGCGCAGCCCGGCGGCCAGGCGCAGCACCAGCGGTGTTTTCCCCGTCCCGCCCACCGTCAGGTTGCCGATGCTGATGACCTTGGCCGGCAGCCGCTGCGAGCGGAGCCAGCCCCGTTCATAGGCCGCCGCTCGCGCGCGCATCAGAGCGGCATAGAGTTGTTCCAGCGGCCAGAGAAGCCAGCGCATCCAGCGAGGCCACATCAGGCAGCAGCTCCCGGCGGCGAATTCATCAGCGCGGCGATGCGGGCGGCGGAGCGGGCCGCTGCTCCACGTTCCCGCTCGATGACGGCGCGTGCGGCCTCTCCCGCCCGCCGACAGGCGGCTGGGTCATCAAGCAAGGCCGCCAACAGAATTCCCAACTCGTCGCTCGAGTTGACTTGAAAAGCGCCGCGCGCTTCGAGCAGCCTCTCGGCCACGGCGCGGAAATTTTCCATCGACGGCCCGAAGATGACCGGCTTGCCCCACAGGGCGGGCTCAATGGGGTTGTGTCCGCCGCCGGCGACCAGCGAACCGCCGATGAAGGCGACCGTGGCCGCCGCGTACGTCCCAGCCAGCTCGCCCAGTGTGTCGAGCAGCACGGCGGCCGGGCGACCGTTGGGCCGAGCCCACTGGCTGCGGCGCACGAACTCAAGGCTGCGACTGGCAAGCAGCCGCGCCACGTCGTCAAACCGCTCCGGATGGCGCGGAGCGAGCACCAACAGTGGCGGGCGGCCGCCCACTTGGCGGCACATCTCGAGCGCGTCGAGAAGTTTTTCTTCCTCGGCGGCGAGCGTCGAACCGGCAACCAGAATCGGACTGCCGTAGGCCAGCGACTCTAGTTCATCGAGGAAGGCCGGCCGCGCCGGTTCGGGAAGGTCGAACTTCAGGTTTCCGCCGACGGCCACGCGCGCGGCCGGGGCGCCCAACTCGCGCAGGCGGCGCGCGTCTTCTTCGGTCTGCATCAGGAACAGGTCAACGTGGGCCAGCACGCGGCGGAGGAAGAAGCGAAACAGACGGTAGCGGTGGAAGGAGCGGTCGGATAGGCGGCCGTTGACGAAAACGATCCGCGCCCCTTGCCGCCGCGCCTCCCGCAGGAAGTTCGGCCACATTTCGGTTTCGGCAATGACGACGAGCGCCGGCCGGACGGCGGCGAGCAGCCGACGGCAGGCAAAGGCGAAGTCGAGCGGAAAGTAAAAGGTGGCGTCGGCGTCGAGCCGGCGCGCGGCCACTTCCTGCCCGGTGCGCGTCGTGGTGCTGACGAGCAGCTTACATCCCGGGAAGCAGGCGCGCAGTTCGCGGAGCAGCGGCGCCACGGCCAGCGCCTCGCCCACCGAAACCGCGTGCACCCAGAGAGCCCCGGGCGACGACTGGCGAACCGTCGGCGGGACTCGCCCCAGGCGCGCCCGCAGGTTGTGCAGGTATTTGTTCTGCCGCAGGCCGCGGAGCAGAAAGTAGGGGCTGGCGAGCAGCAGCGCCGCGCCCAGCATCAAACTGTAGAGAAAGTACATTGCGTTCGACGCTATTATAAGCCCGCCGCGAGTCATGCGCCGAAGCTACGACATCATCGTTGCGCTCCTGACGCCTTGTGTTCTGGTCACTGCGCTCTCGGCTCACCGCGCGACCGAAACGCCGGCCGCGGACTCGCATCAGGGCGTCACCCTGGCCGCCATTCCCGTCACGGACGAGGCGGAAGCGGAGAAGATTTTCGGAAAGAAGGCAGCGCCGCTGCGCGCTGGCGTTCTGCCGGTGGAAATTGTCATCACCAACGAGCGGGCGGAGGCGGTGCGCGTGACGCTGGAGCGGATTGAGCTGGTCACCGAACAAGAGAAGTTCGCGCAGGCCGACCCGGAGCGTGTCGGCTGGTTGCTCTATCCGCCGCCCAAGGTCACCGAGGGCTGGGAACGCGCGCGCCGCCAGCCCAAGGACAAGGACCGAGAGAAGCGGGAGGAGGCCCAGGCGGCGCTGCGCGCCCGGCAGTTGCGCGCGGAGATGGTTCCTGCCGGCGCGTCGGCGCGCGGCTATCTCTTTTTTGAGATGGGCAAGGCAAACGTGAAGCTGGCCGAGGTGCGCCTCTACATTCCCGAGGTGGTGGTCCTGCCGGGCGAGGAGCCGTTGCTCTACTTCGAGATTGAACTCGAGCCCGACGCCCGGCCCTAGCGCGGGGGCTGTGATAGAATCCCGCTTCCTTTGATGTCCAATCTCCTCGACGACCTGAACCCGGCGCAACGCCAGGCCGCGGTGGCTACCGACGGGCCGCTGCTGGTGGTGGCCGGGGCCGGCACCGGCAAGACCCGTGTCATCACCTACCGCATCGCCTATCTGATCGAGCAGGGGAAGGCCCGGCCGGAAGAGATCCTAGCCGTCACCTTCACCAACAAGGCGGCCGAAGAGATGCGCGAGCGGATCGAGCAACTGGTGCGTGGCGCGGGACCGTGGACTTCCACCTTCCACTCCTTCTGCGCGCGGCTGTTGCGCCGCGAAGCGCCGGCGGTGGGTTTGCCGCGGGACTTTTCCATCTACGACGACGATGACCAGGAGCGGCTGGTGCGCGCCCTGCTCAAGGAGCAGGGCGAGGACGACCGGGCGTGGGTGGCGCGCGGGCTACTCGAGCGCATCAGCCGGGCGAAGATTGCCGGGCGCACGCCCGTTGACTGGGCCGAGAGCCGCAACCCGGAGGAGCGCCATCGGGCGGAAATTTTCTCCCGCTACCAGCAGGGGCTGCGGGCGGCGCGGGCGCTCGATTTCGACGACCTGTTGCTCGAGGCGGTGCGGGCGCTGGTCGAGCACCCCGAAGTGCGGCGGCGCTGGCAGCAGCGCTTCCGCTACCTGCACGTGGACGAGTACCAGGACACCAACCGGCCGCAGTATGAACTGATCCGGTTGCTCGCCCCGCCGTCCTCGCCCAACGTCTGCGTGGTGGGCGATGAGGACCAGTCCATCTACGCCTGGCGGGGTGCTGACTACGGCAACATCTTTCGGTTCGAACAGGATTTCCCCAGCACGCGGGTCATTCTGCTGGAGCAGAACTACCGCTCCACCCAGCCCATCCTGGACGTGGCGACCACAGTCATCCAGCACAACCTCAGCCGCAAGCCCAAAGTGCTGTGGACAGCGAGCCCGGAAGGGCCGAAGGTGCGCTTCTATGAGGTGGCCGACGCTCAGAGCGAGGCGCGGTTCGTAGCTGAGCGCCTCTGGAGCTACCAGCGCGAGGAGCCTGGCGGGCGGGCGGCGGTGCTCTATCGCACCAACGCGCAGTCGCGGCTCTATGAGGAGGCGCTGCGGCAGCTCGACCTGCGCTACCGGCTTGTGGGCGGGTTCAGCTTCTACAAGCGGGCCGAGGTGAGAGACCTGCTGGCCTACGTGCGCGCGGCGCGCAATCCGCGCGACGAGCAGAGCGTGCTGCGCATTCTGAATGTCCCGCCGCGCGGCATCGGCCCCATGACGGTCGAAGCGCTGCGCGCCGACGCACGGGAGCGCGGGCTGAGCCTCTGGGAGGCGCTTGAGGTGAGCAGCAAGGAGCAACTCGAGCGGTTTGCCCGATTGATGCGCGGGCTGCGCGACACAATCGAGAGCAAGCCCTTTCCCGAGGCGCTGGAGGAGATTCTCCGCACCAGCGGCTATGAGAAGTGGCTGACCGAACAGGACACACCAGAGGCCGAGGGGCGGTTGGGGAACCTGCATGAACTGATCGCGGCGGCGCGGGAGAGCGAGGCGCGTGGCGAGCCGCTCGAAGAGTTCCTCGACCGCGCCGCCCTGGTGAGCGATGCCGACGACTACGACGCCGCTGCCGGCATTACCCTAATGACGTTGCACAGTGCCAAGGGCACAGAGTTCGACACCGTGTTTCTGGTCGGCCTGGAGGAGGGCCTGCTGCCGCACAGCCGGGCGCTGGAGAGCGACGCCGACATCGAGGAGGAGCGGCGGCTCTGCTATGTGGGGATGACGCGGGCGAAGACGGAGCTCTGGCTGCTGCGGGCGCGGCAGCGGCGCTCCTGGGCGAGCGGCGAAGCCCAGGAGACCGAGGCGTCGCGCTTCCTGCGGGAAATCCCCGACGAACTGGTGGAACGGCTGGGCGAAGAAGTTTCGACGCCAGCCACAGGCGCCGGGGGTTGGACCTACGAAGTTCTCCCCGAGGAACGGAAATGGAACCAGCGGCGGCGCGAAACAAGAACACAACGCCGGTCCCGCAATCACGGCGCGCGGCCTGGTGCGCCGCGGCGGCCGACGGATGCGCGCTATCCGCTGGGCGCGACGGTGCGGCACAGCAAGTTCGGTGAAGGCACGGTGCTGGCCATCGACGGCGACGGGCCGGAGCGCAAGATTGTGGTGAGTTTCCCCGGCTACGGGCGGAAGACGCTCGTGGAAAAATACGCCTGCCTAGAGCGTGTCTAAAGAAGGAGGCGCATGGCTTCCGCACTGTGGCGCACGAAAAGCATTGACCAGTTGCTGGCGGACACCCAACAGCCGGGCAAGCGCCTGAAAAAAGTCCTGGGGCCGTGGGCGCTGGTGGCGTTGGGCATCGGCGCCGTCATCGGGACAGGGGTGTGGACGCTCTCGGGCACGGCGGCGGTGGGCGTGCAGTTGGAGGTGGGTTCGGTCTGGCGCGCGCCGGTGCTCGACCTCCTGCTCCACGGCTCGGAAGCCACGGGGATTACGGGGCGGCCGGGCGCCGGGCCGGCGATTGCGCTGAGCTACCTGCTGGTGGCCATCGCCTGCGGTTTTGCCGCCCTCTGCTACGCCGAGCTGGCCTCGACCGTCCCGGTGGCCGGCAGCGCCTACACCTACAGCTACGCCACGCTCGGGGAGCTGGTGGCGTGGATCATCGGCTGGGACCTGATCCTGGAGTACGCGGTCTCAAACAGCGCCGTGGCGGTGGGCTTCAGCGGCTACCTGAACGCGTTCTTGAAGATTTTCGACGTGACGCTGCCGCGCGCGCTCGCCGAGCCCATCTTCGACAGCACGGGTGCGTACACGGGTGCCTACTTCAACCTGCCGGCGTTTCTCATCGTCATGGTCTTGACGCTGATGCTGGTGCAGGGGATTCGGGAGAGCGCCCGCGCCAACAACATCATGGTGCTGATCAAGGTGCTGGCCATCCTGCTCTTCATCGTGGGCGCGGCGCGCTACGTCAGCGTGGACAACCTGCGGCCGTTCGCCCCCAACGGCTTCCAGGGGGTGCTGACGGGCGCCGCGCTGGTGTTCTTCGCCTACATTGGTTTCGATTCCGTTTCGACCGCGGCCGAGGAG
>JACPRL010000177.1 GCA_016189965.1 Acidobacteriota bacterium
CTCGCGGGGCGACGCGCTCGACCACGTGCTGCTGAGCGGGCCGCCCGGCCTGGGTAAGACGACGCTGGCCTACGTGCTGGCCAACGAGCTGGGCGTGCGCATCGAGTCGACGTCGGGGCCGGTGCTCGAGCGGCCACTCGACCTCTCGACGATTCTCTCCATCCTGGACCACCGCCAGGTGCTTTTCATTGACGAGCTGCACCGGCTGCTGCCGGCGGTCGAGGAGATCCTCTACCCGGCGCTGGAGGACTACAAGATTGACATGATTGTGGGCAAAGGGCCGGGGGCGCGGACGCAGGTCTATCGCCTGGAGCGGTTCACGCTGGTGGGGGCGACGACGCGCATGGGGCTGGTGACCAAGCCGCTGCTCTCGCGCTTCGGCATCGTGCACCGGCTGGATTTCTATCCGGCGGAGGACCTGGAGGTCATCGTCACGCGCTCGGCGCGCATCCTGGGGATCGAGATTGACGCCGCGGGCGCGGAGGAGATTGCGCGGCGCTCGCGCGGCACACCGCGGGTGGCCAACCGGCTGCTGCGGCGGGTGCGGGACTTCGCCGAGGTGCGCGCCGACGGCAAGATCACGCGCAGCGTGGCGCAGGACGCCCTGGGCATGCTCGACGTGGATCAGTACGGGCTGGACGAACTCGATCGCAAGCTGCTGTTGACCATCATCGACAAATACGGCGGGGGGCCGGTGGGGCTCAACACGATTGCCGCTTCGCTCAGCGAGGAAGCCGACGCGCTCGAAGACGTCTATGAGCCCTACCTGCTGCAGATTGGTTTTCTCAACCGCACGCCGCGAGGGCGCGTGGCCACCGAGCTGGCCTACAAACACCTCGGCCGCACGCCCCCGGCCGGCGCGGCAACCGCGCCGCTCTTCGGCAGCTAAGCCCTGCTAGAAGCGATTGCACAACCTCCGGACGGCGGGGACACCCACAGAGGGTTTCCCCGCACCCCTTCCGCGGTGGCGCTGCGCGCAGCTTTTCTTTCGGCACGGCTAAAGCCGTACCCTTCCTTCTTCGTGCCTTCGCGTGTTTGTGGCATTGGGATGTGGTAACTTCTGGGCCGTCATCGCGTCTAACCAGGGGAGGTCGGGAGTCTAAGGAGGCGGAAACGATGCGCAGGCAAATGCTAGTCCTGGCACTGGCGGTCATGGTCGTTAGCACGCTAGCCTGGGCCCACGGAGGGGAGAAGGCCAAGAGCGGGAAGATGGACCCGGCGGCCAAGGCGGCCATGCTCAAGGAGTCGCTCGGATTGACCGACGCGCAGACCGAGCAGGTGCGCGCGGTCTTCGAGGAGACCCACAAGCGGTACACGGAGCTGAAGGCACAGGGGCTCACCGGCGAGGCGTTGATGGCGGAGAAGAAGAAGCTGAAGGCCGAACAAGACGCCAAGCTGAAGAGCATCCTGAACGCGGAGCAGTGGGCGAAGTACGAAGAATTGCGCTCACAGCACGAACGGCAGCAGGCCTCGAAGCAGTAGTTCAATTGGCACCGAGGTAGCGGCGAGGAACGCCCCCCAGCAGGGGAAGCGTTCCTCGCCCTTTTTTCTTAGAATAGCCACTGCCATGGGGCGTCATGTGAAAGTGGCTTACCTGGCGCTGGGCTCAAATGTCGGCGACCGCGCCGGGCAGATCGAGCACGCGTTGCGCTTGATGAGCGAGGCGGGCGTCTTGGTGTGTCGGCGCTCGGCCCTTTATGAAACTGAGCCGGTGGGGATGTCGGCGCAGCGCTGGTTCCTCAACTGCGTGGTCGAAGTGGAAACCGAGCTGATGCCGCTCGCGCTGCTGCGCGCGCTGAAGAGCATCGAGCGTCGGCTTGGCCGCCGCGCCGCCGGCCCGCAGCCGATCGCCCGCCGCATTGATATCGACATCATCGTTTACGGCCAGCAGGTGGTCCGGCTGCCGGAGTTGACCATTCCGCACCCGCGCCTCGCCGAGCGTCGCTTCGTGCTCGAACCGCTGCGCGAGCTGGCGCCCGACTGGCGGCATCCCGTCACGCGGCTCACGCCCGGCGAGATGCTGGCGCAGCTCAATCCGGCGCAGAAAAATTCCGGTCTGCGCCGCTGGCCCCGCAGGGAGCCTGCGCCTTAGTGCTGCGGCGGCCGGTCGAGATACGGCACGGGCCGCGGCCCGGGCTTCCACCGCCGCCCCACCGGCTTTTCTTTGCGCAGCTTGCTGAAGTGCAGCACCGGCTCGCTTTTTTCGAGCAAGGAGGCCAGCTCGAAGATGCTGTAGCGCGGATGGTCAATCTGCACCAGCCGGTACTCGCCTGGCTCGACTTCGATGATCTGCCGCCCCTCCTGCTCGGTGAGAAAGCGCTCGGCGTCGGCCCGCGACGCCCGGGCGTGCTCGACCACAGGGACGCTCATCGCTTCCACCACGTAGCTGCGCAGCAGCTTCGGCCAGTAGCGCCGGAACAGCTCGGCGTCGGCAAACAGGTCCGCCCAGATGACCTCGCCGTTAATCGCCACCACCACGCCGACCACGTTCTTGCCCCGCAGCGCGCCGCTGAGCGCCCGTTCGTAGTCGCGCTGGAGGTCGCCGCTGGCTTCATCGAGCCGTTGGCGGACGCTCGGAGCGCGCTCCAGTTGAGCGTAGCTCGAAGACCGGCCCAGTTCCGCCTCGACCGCCGGCGCTTCAGCGGTGCCCGGACTGATTCCGCGCGCCGCCCCGGAGCGCACCTCGGCGGTCGCGTCCCAGACTTCCTGCTGGTTCTTCGCCACCGCCGCCTTTTCGCGGACGCTCGGCGCCGCCATGAAGGTCTGGCCGAAGGCCAGGGAAGCGCCGTGCCAGCGCCCGGGTTCGACGCAGAAAACATCGAGCGGTAGCGGGTCGGCGCCGGGCGGGATGATGCGGTCCTTGGCAATCACGCGGTCCTGCTTGCCGCCCGTGACGATTTCTCCCGCCAGCAGCAGCAGCGGCCGTTCCGAATGGTTGATGAGCGCCAGCGTGTCCACACGCGCGCGGTCAGGCGGCGGCGCGCCCGGACGCCGCCGGAGCAAGCCGGCGCCCAACTCGGTGACTTCGACCTCGCCCGACCGCAGCCCTTCGTCGAGCGTCAGGTAGCCCCGCGCATCAAAGACCGCCGTGGCGCTGACGGGGAACAGCGCCAGATTGGAGTGAACAATCGGTTCATGCACCTGCCAACTTTTCTGCGCCGCGGCGGCGGGTGCGAGCCTGACGGCCAGGAGCGCCGCAGCGAAAAACAGGAAAACGAACCACAATCGTCGAGACATTGGGTTTCACCTCTCCTTTCTGCCTCGACTCCCACGCCTTTCTCCCCTGCAATCGCACTGCAGGCGAAAAAGTTCCCCCGCCGGGCTGCCCGCTCTTGTCAGCTCGACTCAGGTATAATGCGCTCCCTTGAAGGACGCCTCGGATTCATGACCACCGCACCGCCGTTTGCTTCGCCGCATTACATCGCTGTCGAAGGGCCCATCCGCGTGGGGAAGTCCACGCTGGCCCAAATCATCTCCGACCGGCTGCACGCCCGCCTGATCGCCGACCGCACCGACAATCCCCACCTGGCCGCTTTCTACTCCGGCGAGCTCGGCGCCGCTTTCCGCGCCCAACTGCATTTTCTGCTTACGCGTTACCTGCAGTTGCGCGACCTGGCGCTCGAACACGACCCGCGGACCGTGGTCTGCGACTACCTGTTCGAAAAGGACAGGATTTTCGCCGCCCTCAACCTCTCGGACGCCGAGCTGAAAATCTACCAGCAGTACTTTGAGCTCTTCCGCCCGCAACTCCCCGCGCCCGACCTGGTCATCTACCTGCAGGCCACGCCGGCAGTGCTGCGCAAGCGGCTGCGCCGCACCGCAGCTGGCGTTGCGGGGGAGCGCAGCCTGTCGGATGACTACCTCGAGGCCGTGGCCGCGGCCTATGACCATTTTTTCTTTCACTACAACGTGTCCAACCTGCTGGTCATCAACACCAGCGAGATTGATTTTGTCGAGCGGCCCGGAGACCTGCAGGCGCTGCTGCGGCGGTTGGGCGAGCCGGTGAAGGGCACGCAGTACTTCCTCCCCCTCGGCCCCGTCTAGGGCCGTCCGGCCTCCGAGCCGGTTTCTGGGATAGCGGTGTTACCGGAAACACCGGGCCTTCCAGCCACGATCGTCCCTGGCGCGGCAGAGGGTAGCCGGCGGCTGCTGCCGAGGCTTCTGGTAGCTTTTGGGGCTCCCGGCCGGCATCTGGGATAGCGGTGTCAACGTTGACACCGGCGCTTCCAGGCACGATCGCCCCTTGGCGGGTAGGAGGATAGCCGGCGGCGGCTCGGGAGCCTTCCAAGGCCGTTTCAACCAGTGACGACCGACCGGCGGAGCCCGCGCGCCGCCGAGCCCGGTGGCACCTGCCACCGGGAAGACCGACCGCCGCCGGCCGGTGCCCTTCGGCTTCGCTCCCTTTGGCTGCGCTACCTTCGACTCGCTGCCCTAGCTCAGGACAAACAGGGCAAGCCGGACAGGCCGGCGGGCTCGGCGTTGTGAGTATCTGGGGGAGATTCTGTTTCCGTGCTCCCCGAGGCGGGAGCCCCGGGGCTCGGTCGTGAGATGCAGATTCCTGTTGCCAAACCGCGTGCCCGAGTATCTAATTAAGGTGCTGGGATTGCACCCGCAAAGGGGCGATACCCGGAGGACAAGATGAGCACCCTTCCGTCCCCCCAGGGGGCCGGACCCTTCGATTCCCCTCAGGGCAAGCGGGAGACCCGCAAGGTCACCGTACCGGACATCCTGACGAAGAAGGCCCGCGGAGAAAGAATCACCTGTCTCACCGCTTACGACTACCCCACCGCGCGCATCCTCGACGCCGCCGGCGTGGACATGATTCTGGTCGGCGACTCGCTGGCCATGGTCGTGCTCGGCTACGAGAACACGCTGCCGGTGACGGTCGAGGAGATGCTGCACCACACCCGTGCGGTGCGCCGCGGCACGCGGCGGGCGTTGCTCATTGCCGACATGCCCTTCGGCAGCTTTCAGCTCGAGCCGACCGAAGCGGTGCGCAACGCGGTGCGCTTCGTCAAGGAAGGCGGCGCGGAAGCGGTGAAGATCGAGGGCGGGGAATGCCGCCTGGAGCTGATTCATCGCCTGGTGGAGAACGACATCCCGGTGATGGGGCACATCGGGCTGACGCCGCAATCGGTTCACGCCCTGGGCGGCTTCAAGGTGCAGGGCAAGACGCTGGAGGCCGCTGAGCGGCTGCTGCGCGATGCCCGCGCCGTCGAAGCCGCGGGCGCGTTCTCGCTTGTGCTGGAGAGCATTCCGGCCGAAGTCGCCGAGCTGATTACACGCGAGGTCAAAATCCCCACCATCGGCATCGGGGCCGGGCCGGCCTGCGACGGCCAGGTGCTGGTCTGGCACGACCTGGTCGGCCTGAGCTTTGGCGTCGAGCCCAAGTTTGCCCGGCGCTACGCCGACCTGCGTGCGGCGCTCGAAGACGCGGTCAACCGCTTTCTGAGCGACGTCGTGCAGGGCGCTTTTCCTGCTGAGGCAGAGACCTATCATCTGCCGCCGGAGGCCGCCGAGAAACTTTCCGGCCGGGCTCGGCTCACCCGCGCCGGCTCGTAATCCAATCAATCGCGCGGCCCATCCCCACCGAGTGGATAAGGAGGAGGCAAGGATGATCCTGGTCGATACCTTGCGCGAGCTTTACGACTACAACTGGTGGGCGCGCGACCGCCAGCTCGGCGCCTGCGCCGCTCTCACCCCGGAGCAGTTTCTGCGCCCCGTCGGGGGCAGCTTTCCTTCCCTCCGCGACACACTGGCGCACCTGGTCGGGGTCGAGTGGCTCTACCTGGAGCGTTGGCAGGGCCGCTCGCCGGTCGCTCTCCCGGCCGCGACGGTATTTCCGACGCTCGAGCTGCTGCGCGCGCGCTGGCGCGAGGTCGAGCGTGACATCCGCGCGGTACTCGCCGGGCTCACCGACGCCCGCCTCGCCCAGCCCATCACTTACACCAACATGAAGGGCGAGACTAAGACTTTCGCGGTGTGGAGAATCTTCTACCACCTGCTCAACCACCAGAGTTACCACCGCGGCCAGGTCACGACCCAGTTGCGCTTGCTCGGCGCTGTGCCGCTGCAGGTGGACTATGGCCTACTCCTTTTCCAGCGCGTGCAGGGTGAGGTCGGCCGTCAGGAAAGTCCTCCGATCCCGCTGGCTTCGTGGAAAGAGCTTTTTGAGTACAACCATTGGGCTCGCGACCGCCAATTGGCCGCCTGCGCCGGGCTGTCGCAGGAGAGCTTCCTGCGCCCGCTGGGGAGCAGCTTCTCCTCCATTCGCGACACCCTGGTTCACCTGGTGCAGTCGGAGTGGGTGTGGCTGGAGAATTGGCGCGGCCGTTCACCCACGCCCCAGTACAAGGAACAGTTCGCGCCGGATAAATTCCCCAGCATCGCCGCTATCCGCGATCGCTGGGCTGAAGTGGAGCGTGACCTGCACCACTATCTTGCCGGCTTGAGCGAGGATGCGCCCGCCCGCCCCTTCACCTACGACCGGCAAGGTCAGACCCTGACCTTCACGCTCTGGCGGTTGTTCTACCACCTGCTCAACCACCAGAGTTACCATCGCGGCCAGGTCACCACCCAGTTGCGCTTGCTCGGCGCGGTCCCGCCGCAGGTGGACTATTACTACTGGCTCAGTACGCGCCAATGACCTCAAACGTGCGGTGAAATCAATCGTCGAGGAGAGCGCAATGCTTCCATTGACTGTCTTGCAGCAACTCTACGACTACAACTATTGGGCGCGCGACCAGCAGCTCCGCGCCTGTGCCGCGCTCCCCGAAGAAAAGTTCCTGCGGCCGATGGGCAACAGCTTCTCTTCGCTGCGCGATACGCTGGCTCATCTGGTGGCCGCGGAGTGGGTGTGGCTGGAGCGGTGGAAGGGGCATTCGCCGACCCGGGAAGAGGCCGAGGCCGTCGCAGCGGAAACCTTCCCCACGCTGCGAGAAATCGAGCGGCGTTGGCGAGAAATTGAGCGACAGATGCGTGAGTTGCTCGCCCGCTTGACGCCTGATCAACTCCTCCAGCCGCTCACCTACGTCAACCTGGCCGGAAAACGTTGGACCTACCCGCTGTGGCAAACGCTGCTGCATCTGGTCAACCACCAGACCTACCACCGTGGTCAGGTCACCACGCTGCTGCGCCAGTTGGGCGAGCCGGCGGCTGCCGTGGATTTCCTCGTCGCCATCGATTCCGGCCTGGGGAAGTGAAGACCCTTACCACCGTCGGGGAGATGCAGGCCGCCGCGGCGGGGGTGCGCAGTCTGGGGAGAACAATTGGCTTCGTCCCCACCATGGGCGCGCTGCACGAAGGCCACCTGGCGCTGGTGCGGCGCTGTCGGCAGGAGTCCGACGTCGCCGTCGTGTCTATCTTCGTCAACCCGGCGCAGTTCGGCCCGCAGGAAGACTACCTGAACTATCCGCGCGACCCGGAGCGCGACACCGAGCTCCTGCGCCGCGAGAGCGTTGACATTCTCTTTGCGCCGCTGGTCGAAGAAATCTACCCGCCCGATTACCAAACCTACGTGAGCGTCGAGCGCGTGAGCGAACCGCTCTGCGGGCGCTTCCGCCCCGGCCATTTTCGCGGCGTGGCCACGGTGGTGCTCAAGCTGTTCAACATTGTCCAGCCCCACCGCGCCTACTTCGGCCGCAAGGACGCCCAGCAAAGCGTCATCGTCCAGCAACTGGTGCGCGACCTGAACCTGCCCATCGAGATCGTGGTCCACCCCATCGTCCGCGAGCCAGACGGTCTGGCGATGAGCTCCCGCAACGCCTACCTGCGCGGGGAAGACCGCCAGGCCGCGCTCGTGCTCTACCGCAGCCTCGGCCGCGCCCGCGAGCTGATCGAGCGAGGCGAGCGGCGCGCTGACGCGGTGCTGAGGGAGATGCGGGCCCTCATCGAACAGGAGCCGCGCGCCCGCGTGGACTACATCGAAGTGGTGGACGCCGCGTCGCTCCAGCCGCTCGCCCGCATCGGCGGCCGCACCCTCATCGCCCTGGCGGTCTGGATTGGCGGCGCGCGCCTGATTGACAACCTGCTGGTCGAAGAAACGCCCGACGGCTTCCGCTTTCACCTCTAGTTAGTCTGGTCCTGCGCATCCGAAACCACCGCGGGTAGCGCTGTCCCTCGCTGCGCTCGATCCAGCCGGCAACCCGCGCTACCTCTCCATCCCGAAAGGTAGCGCAGGTTGCGAGGCTGTCCCGAGGCTTCGGGACGGCCGAGCTACCTGCGGGCGGCCTGGCAAGAGGTTATGCAATAGGTTCTAGACACCGTTCTCTTTTTTCCGTTCTGCGGGCAGCCCCACTGCGTCTTCTTGTATCCTAGTGTGCATGGTGCGCCGACTGGCCAGGAAAACTGTCTTCGCGGTTCCGGCACTGCTGCTTCTTGCCGCGGCGGTGTTTGTCTTAGTGTTCGTCAGCCGCACCTCACCCGAGGCCGTCCAGCGCGAGCTGGAGCGAGCCACCGGCGCGCAGGTTCGCTTGGAAGGGGTCGACCGCCTGTGGGTCGGGCCGGGCGTAGCGGTTCACGGTCTCGAGCTGGCAGCCGCAGGCTACTCATTGCAGGCTGACCAACTCGAGGTTCGCCTTGCTCTTCTTTCCCTGCTGCGCGGCCGCACGAAGCTCAAGAGCATCGCAGTCAGCGGCGCTCGCCTTGAACTGCTGGAGCACGAACAACCGCCCGCGGCCCTCGGGCTCCCCCTCAGGAGCTCTTGGGAGATTCGGGAGTTGGCCATCCGGGCCGTCGCGGGGCGCGAGGCGAAAGAGCTTTTCTACGTCGACCGCGCTTTCTGGACGCCGCAATCCGGGCGGACCACTTCTCTTGAACTCGTCGGCGGCGCCACCGCCTCGGCTCCCTCCACTCTGCGCCTGGAAGGGGAACTGAGAGCGTGGGAGGGCGGCCAATTGCCGGAGGCGAAGCTCCACCTCGAGCTCAACGGGTTCCCGGCGCAACCCGGGCTTGCTTTCTGGCTCGGCGAGGAGCGGTTGCTAGCCGACGCGCAACTCCAGGCCACGCTGGCTCTGCGGAGCGAGAAGGGCACAGCGCAAGGCGAGGGCAGCCTCCGCGCCCTTTCCCCCGCAGGAGAGGAACTGCTGGCGCTCGACGTTCGCTTGCGCGCCCGCCCGGACGTCCTCGAGCTCGAGTCGGCCAGCGGTCGCCTGGCCGGGAACGCCTTGGAGGCCAGCGGCAAGATTGACCAGTGGCTGGGAAGCGACCCGCGAGTTGCGCTCGAGCTGAAGTTGCCCGAGGCTCGGTTGGAGGACGACAGCCTGGCTCAAATCGAGAAACTCTTGGGCCAACCGCTACCCGCGTTTGCCCGCCAGTTGCGCGGCGCTTTCGCCGCCCGCCTGCGACTGGCTTCCTCGAACGGGCGGCCGGCCCTGCGGGGCGACGTGGACCTCAAGGGCTTGACTTATTCGGTGCCCGGCCTGCCGTCGCTCGACGACATCCACGGCCGCGCTCTTGTTGCTGGCGACCGAGTGACCTTGCAAAACGTCAGCGCGCGCTTGCTTGAAACTCGCTTGGCCATTGCCGGGCACATCCACGGCGACCAACTGGCGCTCGAGCTGGCAAGCCAAGAGATTCCTCTTGCGCGCCTGCCTTTCAAGCCTCTCGGCGTCGCGCCGCCCGAAAACCTTCAGGGCCTCGCACGCCTGAACGCCGCTGTGGCTGGCACAGCTTCAAATCCTCTTTTCTCCGGCACCCTCACTTTGCTCGATGCCGGCTTCGATTTCGAAGGCCTCCCGTTGCGCCATCTGCGCGGCGACGTCGAATTCACTCCCGAGCAGGCGATCCTCGAGGACGTTCGCGGCCGCATCGGCCAATGCGATTTCGAAGCAGAGGCGAGCCTCGAGCCTGCGCACTGGCGAGAGGCCGCGAAGGCACGCGCCGTCCTGCCAGCTTGCTCACTGCCCGCGCTGTTCGAACTGGCCGAGCACCGAGCCGCGGCCAGAATTCCGGGACTTGAGCCAGCAACGCTCGAGGGCACGGGCACACTGACGCTCGACTACGAACGCCAGCAGTGGCGCGCGCGACTCGAGGTCCAAGGAGCACGTTGGAATCCGGCTTGGCTCGGCTCTCCCATCGAAGACCTCCACGCCTCGCTCGAGATAGACCCCGGACGCGTGGCTCTCAAGCAGGTGCGCGGCCGCCTCGGCCAGTCGCCGGTCTCCTTGCGTGGTGAAGTGGCGCTGGCTTCGGCGTCCACCTCTCCATGGCAGGTCGAATTCCACGCCCAGCTCAGCCCCGCCGATGCTCAGGTCTTGCTGCCCGCTCCGTGGGGCGCGTGGCTCAATTTTCCGACCGGCCTCGAAGCCCGCGCCCAGGTCTCCGGCACCGACGGCCAAGCGGTGACCATTGAGGCGCGGCTGGAGATTCCGGCGCCTCTGGTGGCGAGCACCGCCAACCCCTCGGCGGCCCCGGCTGCAAGCGGCCAAGTTGAACTGCGCGCCCTCTGGACACCAGACGCCGTGCAGCTCGAGCGGCTCACCGCCCAACTCGGCTCGGGCCAACTCGACCTCCAAGGCCGCATCCTGCGCAGCCCTGTGCTGGCCTACGACCTCCGCCTGCGCGCCCCGGCGGGGACGTCGCTGGCCGATCTGCTGGCCTTTGTGCGCCGGCCCCGTGCGCTGCAGTCGGCGCAGGGACAGGTGGAGGCGAATATCGCGCTGGCCGGGCCCTTTGAGCAGCCCGAGTGGACCGGCCGGGTCCATCTCCAGCAGGTGCGGTTGCCGGAGCTGTTAACCGAACCGGTTCAACTCCAGGGGCAAGTGGACCTGAAGCCCGACGGCTTTCATCTGGACTCCATCGAGTTTGCCCAGCCGCGTGGGATGTTCCAGCTCTCCGGCCTGCTGCGCAAGAGCGGACTTTCGACGTTGCGCATGGCCGGCGAGTGGATCAACGTGGACCGCTTCCTGAACCAGTTGTGGCAGAGCGGGCTCTCTCTGCCATCCAACTCTTTTCTGGCGGCGCATCCCCTGCAGGTCGCGCTTGCCGTCGAGCGAATGAAGTTTCAGGGCTTGGAGTTCGCCGATGTGCAGGCCGAGTTTGCCCAGAAGGACGGAGCTTTCACTCTGGAGGTTCCGCACTTCGCTCTCGAGTCGGGGCGCGGCCGCGCCCAACTCGCCCTCGAGCCGGCCCGCGACCGCCTCCGCGCCAGCCTGGAAATGAACCAGGTGCCGCTCGAAACTCTGCTGGTGGATTACTTCAAGATGGAGCCCCTGGTCCGCGGCGCCCTCGACCTGCACGTGGAACTGACGGGGCCGGTCGGCCCGCGGGCCGAGTTCGTGCAGGATGCCCGGGGACTGATGCGCTTCACGCTCGCGCCGGGGCGCATCCAGAAAGGCACTCTGCCCGAGCGCTTGTTTGCCCTGGCCGTCATGCTGCACGAAGGCTTCTACGGCTTCAGCCTGCTCCGGTTGGGCGGGCTGGCGAAGCCGACCGGCTTGCGGCACTTTCAGGAATGGACGGGGACGCTCGAGCTGGAGCAGGGAAAGGCGAACTTGGTCGAAAGCCGCATCCAGGCCCAGGTCTACGACGTCGACCTGACCGGCGAAGTCGACCTCACTACGGGCGCTTTGAGTATGCACGGCGACGGCCACTTCCATCCCGGCTTCGAGTTCACCCTGAGCCTGAAAAATATCGTCAATATGTTCGCCCGGCTGTTCCGCCTGGCGCGCGGCAAGCATGGGCATCACTTCGAGTTCGATGTGGCGGGCGAGCTGGCTGGCCCCAAGCACGTGCAGGACTTCCACTTCAAGGACTGACTGAAAATTATCGCCGTTGGAAGGGCGGGGTTTTTCGGAGCGAAGCGGAGACCCTGAGCGTAGTCGAAGGGAACCCCGCCGTGAGTCGGCCAAAACTCACGGGCTTTAGCCCCTGAGGGTCGACAGCAGGAGGCTTTTTCAGCACCGTGGGTCGATGCTCTGCCCACCAACTCCTTTCGCCGAGCCGGGTGGCACCTGCCACCCGGGAATCTAGGCGCGGCTTTCCCGGCGGCGGGTGCCGCCGGGCTCGGCGAGGGCATTCGGGCCCGCCAGGGCACGGCAGGAAGGGCGGGGCTTTCTTGTCCCGAGTCCCGCCCCGACGCCTCGGGGCGGGACGAGGGAAGCCCGCCGAAAAAAAGCTGCGCGCAGCGCCACTTCGGAAGGGGTGCGGGCTTGCCCTGAGCGAGTCCCGACGAAGTCGGGACGAGTCGAAGGGGGAAACCCTTTCTGGGTGTCCCCGCCGCAAGCCCCTGCGGTTTCATGGCCGGAGGTTGCGCAACAGCCTTCTGTGCATCTTTCTAGACTTGGGATACCATCCAAGAGGTTGAGGAGCAATCCATGAGGAAATGCAAGGGAGCGATGAGCCGCCTGGCGGCTATCGTGCTCCTGACTAGCCTGGTGTGGCTGTCTGCCGCTTCGCCCGCCGCCGCCAAAGCCACCGAGGACGACCTGAACAAGGTCAAAGCGGGAATGACACGCACGGAAGTGCTCGACCTCATGGGCCGCCCCGACCGCGACCAGGAAGTCAAGGACGAAGAAGAGGTCTGCCGGCTCTACGTCTACAAGAACGTCGGTCGCTACAAGGTGGTCAACATCTGGTTCGACTGCCAGGACAAGGTCAGGTACATCGACAAGGCCCGCTAGTGCCCTGACTCGGAAGTTCGTCAAGAAGTCCGGCCTACCAAGGGCGTGGTTGATCCAGGCATCCGGAAGGGCACGGCTTCAGCCGTGCCGTAAAAAGCCGCGCGCAGCGCAACCGCGGAAGGGGTGCGGGGAAACCCTCGGCGGGTGTCCCCGCGGGAAGCGGGCACGCCCTCGAAACATTAAGGCACAGTCAAGTTATCCAGAAAAACTTTTCCTCATGTCCCACTCTGGTCACCTGTCCTCACTCGCATTGACTTGCCCGGCCGCATCCGCCCGCTGAAGAATACGGGGAGACCTCACCTCGCCATTCAAGACCCCGCCCCCGGCTCTGCCCTTCCTTTACTTTGCTCTCCCCCCGCGGAGTCCTTCTCCCCCTGCTTGGCCGCGGCTTCCTTACTTGGCCTTGGTGGGCCTGATGATGATGCCCGGTATTTCCTCGCCTCCGAATACCAACCGAAGCGCCTGAGCGTCCTTGGGTATCTCAAGCAAAAACCCCAGATACGGGCTTCCAAATTTTTGCCCCGTTATTAGGGGCAGAGTCTTGTGTTCCTTCTCGTCAGCGTATGTTGCTGACATAAGCCACTCAACAACCTCGAATGGCTCTACTGTTGGATCATCTCCGACCATGTGAAGATTGCCGAAGTTGTGAAACTTTTCACCCTTCCCGGTAGCTAGCGTGACGCGAGGAGCTGAGACAGTGCCATTCGGTCCTTTGTATTGGATAACCAAATGCAGGAAAAGAAGACAATGGTTTTCCCGAACCGCGTCCCAACTAATCCGCTCACCTTGCGGATGCCAAGGGCTTTGCTCTCCCGCTAACCTGCATTCCGCTGAGACAACTACTACCTTCCAGTTTTTGCTCTCCCCTGCGGTTTGCTTCTCCGGCGTCCGCTCCTGGTCCGGTGCCCCGTAAGAAAGCAGCGTCAGCAAGAAACAGGCGACGGCAACACTCAAACTCGAACGGCTCATCTGACACCCCCACCTCGCCCAACCTAATTGCGATACTCCTCGGTAAGTTGTGCTTTCCCGCTTCCCTAGCTGGATTTGTTGCGCTCCTCTTCGCGCATCAGGTCCAGCAATTTCACCTCGCCGAGCGGCTCCCTCCCTTTGATCTCCAGGCTCTCCCGCCATTCCTCTCCGAAGCGGCGGTTGAATTTCCAGTTGATGAACGCGACCACGCTCATCGAGACGATAGCCCCGATCGTCGCCAACCCCATGTCCTTGTGCGCGTCCCACACATCCCCCTGTGTCCCCAGGTAGGCTTGCCCCAGCTCCCCGCCATAGAGCATCGCCGCGGCCCACTCGATCAGCTCATACAGCATGCTGAACGACATCGTCAGGTCCACCGGCAGGTAGTAGCCCCAGAAGCCTTTCACCCCGGCAATGCGCAGGAACACCTCCCGGACGGGGTAGGCCAGCAGCAACCCGAACGAGAAGTGCACCAGGCGGTCGTAGTGGTTCCGCTCCAGTCCGAACCAATCGTTCGGCCCGCTCCCCAGAAGCGCGCGGAACCAGTCGTTGTAGGGCACCAGCGCGTAGGTGTAGTGCGCCCCGATGGTGTGCAGGCTGAGGTGGATAAAGATCAACGTGTAGGAGATGTTGCTCAGCGGAAATCGCCGGTAGGTGAGAATCAGAAATCCTACCCAGAGCACCGTCAGCACGTGTTCCAGCACCCAGTCCTTGAACATCCACGGCCGCCACGCCCACACCAGGAACCAGCCGGCATAAATCCCCAGCAGCCACCGCGGAAACCGCCGGCCGTAGAAGAAGCTCTCCATCCTTCCCTCCGAGAAACAAAGTAAGGGCAGGCTCTAAGGGCGCAGGGAAGTCCGAGCCGTCCGCCAGCAGCGCCACAACTCCTCTGTCTGGGCTGCCATGGTCAAGGTTCCCATCTTCAATTCTTGGTTTTCGATTGCGGGTTGGCTGGGGCGCCAGGATTCGAACCTGGACCTTTCGGATTAACAGTCCGACGTGCTACCAGACGCACCCCGCCCCAGCGGGTTCTTCTCCATCGTCGGACTTCTGCGGGCAAACGTCAAGGCCGCAGCGGGGAAGAGGAGGATGAGACAGCGTGTTCTCTCAGCAGAAGCGGGGCCACCAGCGCGGCACACGGCGGTAGTAGTCGCGATACTCCTCCCCGAACCGCCGCTCCAGATCCCGCTCTTCGTAGTAGGGAACGAAGAGCGAGAGAAACAGCACGAAGAGCGCGAACCCGAACCACAGCCCCACCGAGCCCACCCACAGCGCCAGTCCCGTCAGGATGGCACCCACGCCCCACATCATCGGGTTGCGCACGTAGCGATAGGGGCCGGCGATGACCAGCCGCTTGGTTTTGGCTGTGAATGGGTGCGCCGTCCCCTGGCCCAGGGTGAGGAAGAGCGAGTTGGTCCACACGACGATGCCCAACCCCGCGAGACACAGCAGCGCGCCCAGCCACGGGATTTGAACCCCGCGCCAGCCCATGTGGCGGTCGAGCCAGAGCCAACCC
>JACPRL010000180.1 GCA_016189965.1 Acidobacteriota bacterium
GAGTGGGTGTTGCAGGACGTTTCCTTCACCGCCGAGCCGGGCGAGCTCGCCGCGCTGGTCGGCCACACCGGCGCGGGGAAGACCACCGTCATCAACCTGCTGCTGCGCTTCTACGACATCCAGAAAGGCGAAATCCTCCTCGACGGCACCGACATCCGCGAGCTCGCGCCGGAAGAGCTGCGGCGGCAGTTCGGCATCGTGCTGCAGGATCCGTTCATCTTCTCCGGCACAATGGCTTCGAACGTCCGCCTGGGCAGCGCCCACGTCAACGAGGAAGCCATCTGGCAGGCGCTCGAAAGCGTCAACCTGCTCGACTACGTGCGAGCGCTGCCGCAGGGCCTCGCGCAGGAAGTCCACGAGCGCGGCGCCACCCTCTCCGTCGGCCAGAAGCAACTGCTCAGCTTCGCGCGCGCCCTGGCGCACGACCCGCGCATCCTGGTACTGGACGAAGCCACCTCCAGCGTCGACACGCAGACGGAGTTCCAGATTCGCCTGGCCCTCGAGCGCCTCATCACCGGCCGCACCTCCCTCGTCATCGCCCACCGCCTCTCCACCGTGCAGCGCGCCGACCGCATCCTCGTCTTCCACAAAGGCCGCCTGCGCGAGCAGGGCACCCACCAGCAGTTGCTCGCCCAGCGCGGCATCTACTGGAAGCTCTACCAACTCCAGTACCGCGACCAGGAAGTCGGCGTCGTCGCCGACGACGACTGACAGCATGCTTAAATGCGACTCGTTTTGTCGGGGCCGCGCTTTAGCGCGGCTGTCAAGTCCCATAAATACAGGGCTTTAGCCCCTGAGGTCAATGTGCTGATCGCTTTTTCAGTACTCTGCTAAGCCTTATGACGCGGCCAGCAGGTGTGACCTTGCTTGCGCTCTGGCACTTCCTGACAGGTTTGGTATGGATTCTCACCCTCGGCGCTATCGTTTCTTCAGTGCTTATCGTTCAGCGAGTGGAGCCTGGGGACGAACAGTACCCTGGACAGTTTGCCCTGTATTTTCTTTTGATGTCGCTTTTGATGTTGCTGTCGGCCGCCTTGTTCTTCGTGGTTGGCTATGGCCTCTGGCGCCTCAGGAGGTGGGGGTGTATCCTTACGATCGCTCTCGCAGTTCTTGGCTTCCTGATCTTCCTTTACGGTTTCTTTGAATTGACGACTTGTGTCGCCCGTGATGTCATCACTAGATTCGACTCCTTTCTCTTCCTACTCTCCTTGCCGTACGACTTGGCATCATGGCCTTTCGTGGAGGGCGTAATCTACTTTTTCCCGTCGGTGGAGGCGTACGTAGGGCGGGAGACCCGCTATTTGGTAGCGGCGGCAGGAACCGCCTGCATTGCGTGGTACATGCTTTGTGCTCACGTGAAGGGTGCATTCACGATGCCTTTGTAGCTCTGCTTCCTCTGCTTCCTGGCACTTTAGTGTCACCCTGAGCGCAGCCCCGCCCCCTGCGGGGCGGGGCGGAGTCGAAGGGTCTGCTTTTCCTTCTGCCTCTTTACCCTGAGTCCCGCCCCGCGGGACGAAGGGCTCTGCTTCCTATGCTTCCTATGCTTCCTTCAGTTAGACTTGCAGCCGCCAAATGAGCCAAGCCTCAACATCCGCTCTTATCGTCGCCGGCGAAGCTTCCGGCGACCGCTACGGCGCCGCACTGGCCGCCACTCTCCCGCGCTTGGCGCCCGTCGAGTGGTTCGGCATTGGCGGCGACGCCATGCAGGCCGCGGGCGTCGCGCTCACTGAACACGCGCGCGAGATCGCCGTGCTGGGCATTGTGGAGGTCGCCCGCCACTTGCCCCGCATCCGTCGCATCTTCCGCCGGCTGCTGGCGGAAGTCGACCGCCGCCGCCCCCGCTTCGCCGTGCTGATTGATTCGCCCGACTTCAACCTCCGCCTCGCCCGCCAACTCCACCGCCGCCGCATCCCCATCGTCTACTTCGTCGCCCCACAGGTCTGGGCCTGGCGCCCCGGCCGGCTCAAGCTCCTCCGCCGCTACGTCACCAAGCTCCTCTGCATCTTCCCCTTTGAAGAAGAGTTCTTCCGCGGCCACGGCGTCAACGCCGACTTCGTCGGCCACCCGCTGGTCGACGCCGCGCGCCCGTCCCTCACCCGCAAAGAGTTTTTCGCCCGCCACCACCTCGACCCTGGCCGCCCCACCGTCTGCCTGCTGCCCGGCAGCCGCAACCAGGAAGTCCGCCGCCACCTGCCGCAGCTCCTCGAAGCCGCCCGCCTCCTCTGCCGCCAGCACCCGGTCCAGTTCACTCTGGTGCGCGCCAGCACCGTTGCGCCGCCACTGGTTGAAGACCTCCTCCGCCGCGCCAGTGATGTTCCTCTCACCCTGCTCGACGACACCACGTATAATGCCCTGGCCGGCTCCGACCTGGCGGTCATCTCCAGCGGCACCGCAACGGTCGAAGCCTTGTTGCTCGAAACCCCCATGGTGGTCGTCTACCGTGTCGCGACGCCGAGTTGGTGGGTAGGAAAACTGCTTGTGCGCACGCCGTACTACAGCATGGTCAACCTGCTGGCCGAGCGGCCGCTCGTCCCCGAACTCATCCAGAGCGACTTCACGCCCGCCCGCGTCGCCTCTGAGGTCGCCCGCCTGCTCAACGACCCCGCCGCCCGCCGCCGCATCCAACAAGAGATGGCAGAAGTAAAGAAAAAGCTCGGCCCGCCCGGCGCCATTGAGCGTGCCTGCCGCGCTCTGGCCGCCGCCGTCGGCCTCGCCGCCGAAACGGTTCCCGCCCGATGAACCGACTGCCATCCACTTCGCTTCGCTGCGCCGCTCTGCTGGCCGCCGCAGCCTTCTGCCTCGCCGTGCCGGCGCTCCGCGCGCAGGCGCCCGAGTCCCCTTACCGCATCACCCGCTACGAAATCGAAGCCGAGCTGACGCCCGACATCCACCAACTCCGCGCCCGCGCCCGCCTCGACCTCGTCGCGCAGCAGCCGCTCGCTTCCCTGACTCTCTTTCTGAACAAGAACCTCAAGGTGGAAAAAGTTTCCGATGCCGCCGGCGCGGCGCTCAGCTTCGAGCAACTCCCGGGCGCTGAGAGCTTCCGCATTGACCTCCGTCAGCCGCTCGCCGAGGGACAAGCTGCCACCCTCGCGGTCGACTACGTCGGCGCCTTCGACCCCGCCCTCCGCCCCGAGCGCGGCCCCTTGCTCGCCCGCATCTCAACCGAGGGGTCCTTCCTCCTCCCGCCATCGCGATGGTTCCCGCAATCCAGCAATCCCTGGGACCACTTCGCGATGACGCTGAACGTCACCCTGCCAGCCGGCGAAGTCGCTCTCGCCACCGGCCGCGCCGAACCGCCCGCGACCACCGGCGGCAAGACCCGCTACATCTTCCGCGCCGCGGAAACCGTGCTGGCCGGCACGCTCGTCGCCGGCCGCTATGAAAAATTCGCCCCCGCCAGCGGCGCGCCCGTCACCTTCTACCTGCGCACAGTCCCGGCCTCCTACGCCGACACCAACGCGCAAAGCATCGCCGACATCATCGCCTTCTTCTCCGACAAGTTCGCTCCGCTCGAGAACCCCGCCCTGGCCGTAATCGAGTCCGCCGAGGACACCTGGGAGGCCTATTCCGCCCCCGGCCTGCTCCTGCTTCCCGCGCGCCAGTGGGCTTCGGCGATTCCGCCGCGCCTGCTCGCCCGCCACCTCGCCTATCTGTGGTGGGCCGTTCGCGTCGCGCCGGCCACCGCCCGCGATGCCTGGCTCGCCCACGGACTGGCCCGCTACTCCGAGGCGCTCTACATCGAGCACGCGGCCGGCCCGGAAGCCCTCCACCAGTCCCTCGAAGACCTCACCATCGCTGCGCTGGTGGATGAAAGCGCCGCCCCCATCGCCAACGCCGACCAGCTCGCCCCCTTCTCCCCCGGGTTCAACTCCATCGTCCGCGACAAGGGCGCCATGGTCGTTCAGATGCTCCGCGTCGTCCTCGGCGACGCCGCCTTCCTCCGCCTGCTCGCCGCCTACAGCCAGCGCTTCGCCGGCCGCCGCACCACCCTTGACGACTTCCAGCGCCTGGCCGAAGAGGTCGCCGGCCCGCCGCTCGACTGGTTCTTCGCCCAGTGGATTCGTTCCACCGGCATCCCCCAGTTTGAAATCGAATGGGTCATCTACCGCACCCGGGAGGGCTTCCGCGTCGACGGCATCATCAAGCACGAGCTGGAAA
>JACPRL010000181.1 GCA_016189965.1 Acidobacteriota bacterium
CTCCCCGTAGGCGGTGCCGCGGTTGTTCATGGTCCTGGCCCACTGGATGGGGTAGCGGTCGCGGGACAACTCACTCAGGGTTTTGTCATACGCGGCAATCGCCTCGGGAACGAAGGTAGCAGGGTCACGGCGCCGCAGATACCAGTAGGAATTCCCCGACAGAAAGTTCAACTGTGGTCGCGTTGGTGCCGCAGCCGGCAACTCACCCACGGCCAGAATCTGGGAGAAGTGCTGGACGGCTTCTTCATATGACTCTCGGCGGTAGTACGAAAAGCCGAGAACACAACGAGCCAGAAGTGTGATTTCGCTCGGTAGGGAGAGCTGATCAAGTTCGGCCAGCTTCGCTTGGGGAACCTCTCCTAACGCGCTCTCCTCTCGCGGGAATTCTGGTTGGTCCACAATTGTGCCCCAAAGGCTGTGGCCTCCCGCGGTCAGCACAGCGCGGATGACCAGAGCTGCCCGCCGACTGCGGCCGATCCACAGGGCCTTCTTGTGCTGTTTGTCTGGGTCGTTGGGCAACGGCCGCTCGAGTAAACGAACCCTCACCACGTCGCGGAGATCGGCCGTGCTAGAAACCATGCGGCGGATGGCGTCCGC
Source organism: Acidobacteriota bacterium (assembly GCA_016189965.1). Classification (GTDB taxonomy): domain Bacteria; phylum Acidobacteriota; class Terriglobia; order Acidiferrales; family 2-02-FULL-67-57; genus JACPRL01. The sequence continues at coordinate 598 of JACPRL010000181.1, forward strand.
ATAGCTATTCTGGTCTTTGCGGTTGACGTCGCCCGGGATCTCGGCAATGAGAATCCCGACCTCATCCTCCTTGAATGGTGAGGGAAGGCCCCAGTAATAGTACAAGTAGAGGTAATACGGGCCCAGCAAGACCACACAAGCAGCCACGACAGCGAAGACTTCGCCGTTCAAGACAAGCGCCCGGAGCCTACGATACCGCCGCTTGTAGCGAAGCCAGATCACCACAGAAACGGCGACCACAGCCACAAGAAGCGGAGCCCAGTAGGGCCCTAGTTCTCGCACAAGACGAAACAAGTCAATGAGCCAGGACATCGGTGATAACGTGGATACAGTCTAGCACCGGCGCTCGCTCGAGGGAGACAAATTGGGAGTGGCGCGGGAAGGAATGGTCTATTAGTTTATTGGTTTATCGGTTGACTGGGCAGAGCGGCCCCGCTGAGGGTAGGCATCGAACCAATCAACCAATCAACCGATCAACCAATGAACCGATAAACCGGTGCACTGGATACAAGGAGGCAGAATGCCAAAGACACGCGCAGCGCGGACGCCGGGCGCAGCAACGCGGGCGGTTCACGCCGGGGAAGTCCACCACGGCATCGGCGGGCCGGTGGCGGTGCCGGTCGTGCAGACCTCGACCTTCACCTTCAAGAGCGTCGAGGAGATGAAGCGTTGGGCCGAAGGGCGCTCCCGCGCCGACATCTACACCCGCTACGGCAACCCCACCCTGCGGGTGGCCGAAGCCAAGCTGGCGGCCCTGGAAGAAGGCGAAGCGGCGCTGGTGACCGCCTCGGGCATGGCGGCCATCTCGAGCACCCTGCTCACGCTCGTCGGTGCCGGCGAGGAAATCATCGCCACGCGCTACCTCTACGGCGGCACCTACCGCCTGCTGCGCGACTACTTGCCGCGGCTGGGCCTCCGCGTCAACTACGTGGAGACCGACCTCGGCGGGGTCGAGCAACTGGTCACGCCCCGCACGCGCGTGCTCTACACCGAGACGCCCACCAATCCCACGCTGCACGTCGTTGACCTGCGCCGCGCCGTCGCCCTGGCGCACCGCTCCCGTCTCACCGCCGTCGTCGACAACACCTTCGCCACCCCGGTGCTGCAGAAGCCGCTCACGCTCGGCTTCGACGCCGTGGTGCACAGCGCCACCAAATACCTCGGCGGGCATTCGGACATCATCGCCGGGGCGGTGGTGGGGCGGCGGGCACTGGTCGAGCGGGTTCGGCAGACGGTCATCCATTTCGGCGGCTCGATGGATCCCTGGGCGGGTTATCTGCTGATTCGCGGCATCAAGAGTCTGGAGCCGCGGGTGCGGCGACAGTCTGAGACCGCGCTCACCGTGGCGCGCTTCCTTGAAAAACATCCCAGGGTGGCGCGGGTCCACTACCCCGGCCTGCGCTCCCACTCCGAGCACCGGCTGGCGCGGCGGCAGATGCAGGGCGGCTTCGGCGGCATGTTGGCGTTTGACCACAAGAACGGGCTGGCGGGCGCGCGGCGCTTCTGCCAGCGCATCCAGGTGTTCCTGCTGGCGGCGAGCCTCGGCGGAGCGGAGTCGCTGGCTGTGCTGCCGCTCTATACCTCGCACTACAAGATGTCGCCAAAGGAGCTGGCCGCCGCCGGCGTTTCCCCGGGCACGGTGCGGCTCTCCGTCGGCCTGGAAGACCCCGCCGATTTGATTGCCGATTTGAAGCAGGCGCTGGGGTGAGAGGCGTAACTCGAAACTAATGCCACGAAGGCACGAAGGCGCGAAGACGGAAGGGCACGGCTGGAAGGCCCGGGCTTCTCGAAGCGAGGCGACAGCCGAGCGAAGATCCCGAGCGAGCCTGCCGCAGGCAGGCGAATCGAGGGAAGCCCGGGACGCGAAGCGCCGTGCCGAAAAAAAGCTGCGCGCAGCGCCGCCGCGGAAGGGGTGCGGGGAAACCCCCTCTGGGTGTCCCCGCCGCCCAGAGGTTATGCAATCGCTTCTCGCAACTCGTAGCTGGTAACTGACAACTGATAACTGATAACTTCTGACCGTGTTCTCTCCTCTACGGTAGAATTCCCCTCCAAACAAATGCCCAGCCGCAGCAAGAAAAAACCGAAGTCTATCTGGCGGATGGCCGTGGGGCTCTCGCTGCTGGCCTGGCTGGCGGGGCTGGTGTTGGCGCCCGCGAACGCCGGCCAGATGCTGACGCGGCAGCGGCTGGCCGAAGCGTCGCCGAAAGTGGTGGTGGTGTTTGTGGACGGGGCGGCGGACTGGCTGGTGGAAGAATACCTGGAGCGGGGCGTGCTGCCGCGGGAGAGCGGGTTCGGCCGGCTGAGGGGCGTCGGCCTTGAAGCCGAATACCTGGCGCCGCCGGATGCGTCGGTGACCGCGCCCTCCTTCTACACCCAGCTCACCGGCACCTACCCCGACCGGCATGGCATCGTCAGCAACCGCTTCCATGCGGTTGACCAACCCCTCTCGGAATCGTCGAGCGGCTTCGACGCGACCGTCGAGGCGGAGACACTCTGGGAAGCGGCGCGGCGGCAAGGCAAGCGCGTGGTCTGCGTCGCCGGCTTCGCCGACGGAACCACGCCCGAGCGAAGTTGCGACTTCACCCTGGCGTACGGGCAGGCCGCTGGTCGCTCCGCCGTCGTCGCGCTCGCGCCAACAGGCGATGCGGCGCAGAGATGGAAGCTCGGCGGAGCTAAGTTCGAGCGGTCGCGCGAGCTGCAGGCGAAGCCCGACAGCCCGGCGGCGCTGGGCTTTCAACTCGAGGGCGGCGCGCCGCTTGGGCTCTACGCGCTGGCGGCCGACACGGTGGCCGACGGGGCCGAGCGCTACGACACCCTCTGGCTCGATTTCGACCGCGACCTCACGAACGGCTACGCAGCCAAGCTCGGCGCCAGCGCGTGGGTGCCGGTAGTGCTCCCGGTCTCGGACGCTTCGCCCGCGGCCGGCGCCTGGGTGAAGGCGTTGGAGCTGGCTGGCGACCTGAGCCAAGTACGGGTCTACCTTGGGGCGCCCTACCGCAATCGCGGCGCCCCGTCGCGCTACCTGACGGCGCTCGAAAGCGAAATCGGTTTCTGGCCGGGCAACCCGGACAACGACAGTTTGGGGCGCGGCCTGATTGACGAAGCTACCTGGTTCGAACAGGCCGAGCGGCTCTCGAACTACATCCGCGACGCCGTGCTCTTCAGCCTGCGCCATTACGACTTCGACCTGCTGCTGACCTACCAGCCGCTGATTGATGAGGCGAGCCACCTCTTCCTGCTGCGTGACCGGCGCCAGCCAGGCTACGAAGACGAAGAGAAGCGAGCCCGCTACGCCGCCCACATCGAGCGCAGCTATCAGACGGTGGACCGTAACTTGCGGGCGCTCGTCGAGGCGGCGTCACGGCGGGCGCGCTTTGTGATCGCCTCCGACCACGGCATGGTGCCCGTGCACACGCGCGTGGCGGTGAATGCACTGCTGGCGCAGGCGGGCTTCCGGTTGGCGCGCGATGACACGGCGGAGGTCCGGGCCTACACGAGCGCCAGCACGGCGCACATCTACGTCAACCTGGCGGGGCGGGAGCGCGGAGGCGTGGTGGCGCGGGAGGAGTTGAGCGCTTATGTGGAGCGGATTGTCGGCGCCTGCCGGCAGTTGCGCGGGCCGGGGGGCGAGCCGGTCTTCGACTATGTGTTAACGCGCGAGGAGTTGAACCGGGTGCGACTCGGCCATCCGGAGCGGGCGGGTGACGTCTGGGTGAACGCCCGGCCGGGCTACACGCTGAGCGGGTCGCTCGACACGGAGCAGCCGGTGCTGGCGCCGGTCGGCGGGGGCCAGCATGGCTACGCGGGCGCGGTGCGGCCGGTGCGGGCCATCTTTTTCGCCGCCGGCCCGGGAATTCCGCACTTACGGGTCAAGCCCATGCGCAGCGTCGATGTGGCCGCCACCGTCAGCGCGCTGCTCGAAATCGACTCGCCGGCGCAAAATGAGGGGCAAGCGGTGGTGGGGAGAAAAGAATAGTTAATCGTTGATTCGTGGATGGGTTGAATGAGTTGACCTGGGCGGTCGCGCCGGGTATCTTTTGCCCGCGCCCGGAAATACGCCTCGGACGGGAAGAGACTCGATGGAAGGGATGGCACTGGTAATCCTTTTTGTCGGGGTACTGGTGTTTCTGGCGCATGCCTTTGCCGCACTGTTCGAGCGCTGGCGGATCCCGGACGTGCTGACGCTGGTGGTGCTGGGTGTGTTGATCGGGCCGGTGGCGGGTTTGGTCAAGCCGGAGGCTCTGGGGCAGTTGGGTCCTGTGTTCACCACGTTGGCGCTGGTGGTGATCCTGTTCGAGGCCGGGGTGGGGCTGGATTTTTCGATGCTGCGGGAGGCGCTGGGCCGGACGCTGCGACTGACCCTGGCCAACTACCTGTGCAGTATGATGATTCTGGGGCTGGCGGCGGCGTACTGGCTGGACGTCCCGGTGCTGTTGGGGCTGACGCTGGGGGCGACGGTGAGCGGGACGTCGTCGGCGGAAGTGATCCCGCTGGTCAAGACGCTGCGGCTGCAGCCGCTGTCGAAGACGACGCTGCTGCTGGAGTCCACCTTGACCGACGTGCTCTGCATCGTGTTCACGCTGGGATTCCTGCACACGGTGAGGTTCGATGAGTTCCGTCCGGGGCTGCTGCTGGGCGAGA
>JACPRL010000176.1 GCA_016189965.1 Acidobacteriota bacterium
CAGGCGGCGTTCGAGGCGGCAGGTCTGCCCAACCGACTGGTTTTCACGGGACCGCTCGAACCGATCAAGTTGGCCCTGCAGGTGGGGCTCTACACGGGCATCTTTCTGGCGGCGCCGGTCATCTTTTGGCAGGTATGGCTGTTCGTGGCTCCCGGACTCTACCGGCACGAGCGGCGGTTCGTGCTGCCCTTCGTGTTCTCCTCCTCCGGCCTGTTCCTTCTGGGCGCCTACTTCGCCCATCGCGTGGTGCTGCCGCTGACGCTGACCTTCCTGCTGAGCTTCGGGCGGCAGTTCTTCGACCCCTTCATCCGCATCCAGGAATACTTCAGCCTGTGGCTGACGCTGGTGCTGTGGATGGGATTGATTTTCGAGTTGCCGGTGCTGATTTTCCTCCTCTCCTGGATCGGCCTGCTGACGCCTGCCTTTCTTATCCACTACCTGCGCCACGCCATCCTGGGGATTGTGATTGTGGCGGCCTTCATCACGCCGACCACCGACCCGTTCACCATGATCGTGTTCGCCGTGCCCATGATCGGGCTCTACGTCGTGGGGATCGGGGTGTCCTACCTGGTGAACCTGCGCCGGCGGCGCCGCGGTTGATGCGGCGGCTCGGCCTCGGCCTCTTGCTGGCTCTGCTCGTCAGCGGCTCGGCTCTCTCCGCCGGCCGGCAGGCCGACGACCGCGTCAGCGGCGAGCGGGCGATGGGGCACGTGCGGCGGCTGGTGAAGCTGGGCGGGCGGCCCCCGGGCAGCGACGCCCACCGGCGCACCCAGCGCTACATCGCCGAGCAATTGCACTGGGTGGGCCTGGACGTGGATGAGGTGGACTTCGTCGCCCGCACGCCCCGCGGCAGCCTCGCGATGAAGAACATCATCGGGCTGATTCCCGGGCGCTCGGACGACATCATCGTGCTTGCCGGGCACTACGACACGCTGGCGACGGACGGCTTCGTAGGAGCCAACGACGGCGGCTCGTCAGTGGCGCTGCTGCTCGAGCTGGCGCGCGTGCTCCGCCAGCGAGAGAACCCGCTGACCGTCTGGGTCGTGTTCTTCGACGGCGAGGAAGCGGCAGAACGCTTCGGTCCCGGCGACGGCTTGCACGGCAGCCGCTACCAGGCCTTCGCCTGGCAACGCGATGGCGTGCTGGAACGTGTGCGCGCGGTCATTGTGGTCGACATGATCGGCGATAAAGACCTCACCCTCCGCCGCGAAACCAATTCCACCGCCTGGCTCACCGACCTCGTCTGGGCCGTGGCGCGGGAGAAAGGCTACGGGACGCATTTCCTCGACGAGGAGATCGCCGTCCTGGACGACCACGTCGCCTTTGCGCAGGCAGGCGTGCCGGCGATTGATCTGATTGACTTCGACTACGGGCCCGGCAACCGCTACTGGCACACCTCCGCCGACAAGCCCGACAAGCTCCACCCGCGCAGCTTCGAGATTGTGGGAGAAGTGATTCTGGAAACCGTCAAGCGGCTGACCCCTCCCGCGACACGCTGAGGCGACTCGGCTCTACTCGAAGGTAACTTCCTCGCCTTGGCCTAGGCGGGAGTGTTTGCTAGCCAGCGCGTCGCGCCGGAAGGGGAAATCGGCGCGGTAGTGAGCGCCGCGGCTTTCCTCGCGGGCCAGGGCGCAGCGGGCGATGATCTCCGCCACCGTCCGCACGTTCTCTTCTTCGTAGTGGCTGCGCGTGGGCGACGCCGGCAGCGGCTGGGCGAGCGCGCGAAAGGTTTCGAGCGCCTGTGTGAGGGAGCGAGCATCACGAAGTATCCCTACCTTCTGCCACATCACGGCGCGAATGCGGGCCAGCCGCTGCTCGACCTCGGCCGCCGGCGGGTCTTTCTTCCCGGCGGCGACCGGCGCGGGGGTTGAGCCAGCTTTTGCGTGCTGGCGCGCGCTGCGCTTCTCCGCCGGATAGCCTTTTACCATCGCTTGGCCCGCGCGCGCCCCGAACACCAATCCTTCCAGCAGCGAGTTGCTGGCCAGGCGGTTGGCGCCGTGAACGCCGGCGCAGGCGACCTCGCCGGCGGCATAGAGGCCGGGGAGCGTGGTGCGGGCATCGAGGTCAGTGGCGACGCCGCCCATGGCGTAGTGCGCCGCGGGGCGCACGGGGATGAGGTCGGTGGCCAGGTCGAGATTGTATTGAGCGCACGTAGCCGCGATGCGGGGGAAACGGGCCCGGACGCGGTCGGGGTCGAGCTGCGTCATATCCAGATAGACAAACTCGCTGCCGGTGCGTTCGAGCTCGGCGATGATGGCGCGGGAAACGACGTCGCGGGGCGCCAGGTCGCCCGCCTCGTGGTAGCGCGGCATAAAGCGCTCCAGCTCGACGTTGCGCAGCCAGCCCCCCTCGCCCCGCAGCGCTTCCGAGAGCAGGAAGCGCGGTGCGCCCTTCACGTCGAGCGCCGTGGGATGGAACTGAATGAACTCCATGTCCTGCAGCACGGCCCCGGCGCGGTAGGCGATGGCGATGCCGTCGCCGGTGGCGACCGCCGGGTTGGTGGTTTCCGCGTAGACCTGACCCAGGCCGCCGGTGGCAAGCAGGACGGCGCGAGCGCGGATTTCGCTCGCCCGGCCGCGCTCCTCGTCGAGAATCTGCACGCCCGCCACGCGGCCTTTTTCCACTATCAGGTCAGAGGTGAAGACGAAGGGAAGAAACTCGAGGCTGCCGAGCGCCCGGGCGCGGGAGAAAAGGACGCGGGCAATTTCGCGTCCGGTGGAATCGCCGTGGGCGTGCAGGACGCGTGAGCGGCTGTGGGCGCCTTCGCGGGTGAAGGCCAGGCGGGGGCCCTCGCGGTCAAAGGCGGTGCCCCAGTCGATGAGTTCCTGGATGTAGCGCGGGCCTTCTTCGACCATGATTTTCACCGCGGCTTCGTGACAGAGGCCATCGCCGGCCTTGAGCGTGTCCTGGTAGTGCAGGCCGATCTCGTCCTCGTCGCTCAACGCCACCGCGATGCCGCCCTGGGCGTACTGCGTGGCGGATTCGGTGAGTTCCGCCTTGCTCAAAACCAGCACACGGCCGGCGGCGGCCAACTCGATGGCGGCGCGCAGGCCGGCGATGCCGCAGCCGACGACGACGTAATCGACCTCGTGCGCAGTGGCAGACTTCATCGGTAACCTGCAGCGAAGCGATGATAGCGGAAGCGATGCGAGGAGGCAAACGAGGCAGGGAAGCGCGGAGGGTGGTATAAATAGCGGCGGAGAAGAGGCAGCACGATGCGCGTCTCGACCATCTGGGTGCGCACACCTACGGCTCGCTATCCCATCTGGGTTGGGACGGGGCTGCTCGGCGCGAGTGGGCGCCGCCTGCGACAACTGCGGCCACGGCTCAAGCAAATGTTTATCGTCAGTTCGCCGCGCGTATGGGCGCTGTGGGGAAGACGGCTGGCGGAGGGCCTGCGGGGGGCGGGCATCGAGCCCGTGACGCTGCTCACGGATGACCGCGAAGAAGCCAAGCGGCTGGCGACCGTAGAGCGCCTGGCCGAGAAGCTGCTGGGGCACGGCGCCGACCGCGGCGCGGTGGTGGCGGCGCTGGGCGGCGGCGTGGTGGGCGACGTCGCGGGATTCCTTGCCGCGACCTACATGCGCGGTGTGGCTTGTGTGCAGATACCGACGACGCTGGTGGGGCAGATAGATAGCGCCATTGGCGGCAAGACAGGCGTGAACCTGCGCGGCGGCAAGAACCTGCTGGGGGCGTTTCATCATCCGCTGGCGGTGCTGGCCGACGTGGGGACGCTCGAGACGCTGCCAGCGCGCGAGTACCGCGCCGGGCTCTATGAAGCGGTGAAATGCGCCATTCTCGGCGACGCCGGGCTGTTCCGCTTTCTCGAGGAAAACCTGGCGGCGGTTCTCGCCCGACAACCGAAGGCGCTACGGCGCGTGCTCGTGCGCTCGATCCAGGTGAAGGCGCGCATGGTGGCGCGCGACGAACACGAGCGCGGGCCGCGCCGGGCGTTGAACCTCGGCCACACTTTCGGGCATGCCTTCGAGACGCTGGCCGGTTACCGCCACCTGCGGCACGGCGAAGCGGTCGGCTGGGGGCTGCTGGCGGCGACGCGGCTGGCCGTGCGCCTCGGTCGGCTTTCCGCGCCGCACGCCGAGCGCATCGAGCGGCTGGTCGGCGCCATCGGGCGGCTGCCCGCACTGCCATCAACGGAGCCGGAAGAAATCTACGCCCAACTCTTCGCTGACAAGAAGAAGCAAGCGAGCGAGCTCTATTTTGTGCTGCCGCGGCGGCTGGGCCGCGTAGAGATGGTCGCGGGCGTGCCGCGCGGCGACATCCTGGCCAGCCTGCGCCAACTCGCCGGCCGGCCACCGGCGCGATGAGCGAGCAGCCGCTTCCGCCCGGGACGCGCCCGGAAGGTGCGCGGAGCGAGGAGGAAGCGGCGCGCGCCGTGCAGCAGATGTTCGCGCGCATCGTGCCGCGCTACGACCTGCTGAACCATCTGCTGTCCTTCGGGCGCGACCGGCGCTGGCGCGAGCGGACAGCAGAGGCATTCGCCGCTCGGCTGGCCGAACCCGACTCCCGCGCCCTCGACCTCTGCTGCGGCACGGGCGACCTGGCGCTCGAGCTGGCACGGCGCAGCGGGGGCGCCGTCGTCGGCAGCGACTTCGTCCACGCCATGCTGGTGCGCGCGCACGCCAAAGCGCACCGGCAGCACCAACGCCTTCATTGGGTCGAAGCCGATGCGCTCGCGCTGCCGTTTTCCGACGCCTCCTTCGATGTGGTCACCGCTGCTTTCGGCTTTCGCAACCTGGCCAACTACCCGCGCGGGTTGGAAGAGATTCATCGCGTGCTGAAGCCGGGCGGGGAAGTGGGCATCCTGGAGTTCGCCCTTCCGACGGGAAGGGTCTTCGGGCGCGTCTACGGATTCTATTTCCGCCGCGTGTTACCGTGGGTGGGCCGCGTTGTGTCCGGCGTGCGCGGCCCCTACAGCTATCTGCCGGCCTCGGTGGAGCAGTTTCCCGACAGCGCCGGATTTGCCGCGTGGATGGAGCGGGTGGGCTTCCGCTTGGTGAGCTACCGCTTGTGGACGGGTGGAACGGTGGCGCTCTACCGCGGCCGGAAGTGAGCGCGGGCTACTCGCGCGCCCAGCCGGGCTTTCCGCCGGCGCGGCGCAGCTCGTCCTCCAGGCTGGAGAGCTCGCGCTTCAGGTGCTCGATTTCCGCCTGCTTTTTGTTGATGCGGTTGAGCAGGTCTTGCAGTTCGCGGCCGCCGGCGGTGGTGGCGGAATACTGCTCGCGCATGGCGCGGTTGGGATCCTGGTAGAACTGCATGCGGGCCAGGTTGTACTCGCGTTGCAGGATGTCAACCTCGCGCTCGGCCGTGCGAATCGCTTCGCGCTTCTCGCGGAATTTATCGCGCCAGCACTGCTCGTCGCACTCTTCCTTCTTTTCTTCTGCGGCGGCTGCCGCGGGTGCAGCGCCGGCTTCCGCCGGAGGCGCCGCGGGCTCACCCAAGGTCGAAATGACCACGCCACCACGGGGAATGTCATCGTTCGTGAACAGCCGCACCTTGGAAAGGTCTTTCTTTGCCCGCTCGGCCCGCACGCGGCGGGCCACGTCGGCGAGGGATTCTTCTTGCGCTTGCGCCCAGCCGACGCCCGCGAAGAGCAGCAGGACGCCGAGCATTACCGCCACTTTTCTCATCGCCATCACCTCAGTGAATAAGCTACCTTCACTGGCGCTGCATTGCCAAGTCTACTCCGGCGCCCCAGCGAAATCAAGGCGAAGAGAAGCACAGCCGTCATTGGCTCAGGCTCAGGTAGGCGGCCACCAGCGGCTCGCCCCAGAACAGCGCCACCAGCGCCGCCAGGCTGAGGTAGGTGCCGAAGGGCAGGCGGTAGCGGCGCTTCTTCTTGCGCAGCCAGATGTAGAGCCCGCCCACAGCCACGCCCACCAGCGAGCCCAGAAACAATGTTAGCCAGGTGAGCTTGAAGCCGAGAAACAAGCCCACCATGGCCATCAGCTTGACGTCGCCCAGCCCCAACCCCTCCACGCGCATCAGCCAGGAGAAGATTTCTCCCAGCAAGAAAAGCAGTCCGGCGCCGAGCAGGGCGCCTAACAGCGCATCCAGAACGGAGAGCGCGCGCGGCGCGGGCAACCCCAGGCCCAGCCCGCCCAGGGCCAGCGCAGCCGTCCCATCTCCCACCGGCACCCACAGAGCGAAGGCAAATCCGGCGGCGATGCCGGGAAAAGTAACGGCGTCGGGCAGCCGCCGGTAGTGCAGGTCGGTGAAGGTCAAGACAATCAATGCCAGCGCCAGCAGCGCTGCCTTGAGGCCCGGTGCACTCAAACCGAACTGGCGATAGGCCAGCAGCAGGACGACGCCGGTGAGCAGTTCCACCAACGGATAAACCGCCGAGATGCGGCCGCGACAGTGCCGGCAGCGCCCGCCGAGCAGCAGGTAGCTCAACAGAGGGATGTTGTCGTACGCGGCGATGGAATGGAAGCAGCGCGGGCAGCGCGAGCGCGGATGCACAATCGAGCGGCCGCGCGGCAGGCGGTGAATGCAGACGTTGAGAAAACTCCCCAGGCAGAGGCCGAAGACGAAGACCAGCGTCGGCGTCACCGCGACTCCACCCGCTCCGCCGGCTCGGGGGTCGAGCTTTGAGCCGGAGCGGAAGCGGACTCCGGCAGGGTCTCGCCGTGCCGCAGCGCGGCCAGCTTGGCGTACTTGAGGAAGCTCGAGAGCGCGGTGACGTTCGCAATCAGCCAGCCGCGGTAGCCGTCGCGGAAGCCTTGCTGGAGGAGGAAGGTGCGGAACAACATCCATGGTGGGCTAAAGAGGAGCGGGAGCAGCCAGTGGCGGTGCCCGGCGGCGTAGAGCTCGCGCGCCGCCAGCGTCGTGTAGGTGTTGATCTGCGCGACGTGCTCGGCCAGCGAGGTGAAGGTGTGGTGGTAGAGCTCGCCGCGCAGCCGCTCGACTCGCCCCTCCACTTCCACCGACTCGTGCAGCCAGCCGACAAAGCGCGCGCGGTCGCGCCGGTAGAGGCGGAGCTTGAAGTCGGGATACCAGCCCGAATGGCGAATCCAGGCGCCCAGATAGCGCGCGCCGCGCGGCATCTCATAACCGGCCGCTTGCAGCTCGTGCGTTTTCCAGCGTTCCAATTCGGCGCGCAACTCGAGACTCAACTCTTCATCAGCGTCCAAGTTGAAGATCCAATCGTTGCTGGCCCGGGCGGCGGCGAAATTTTTCTGCTCGCTGTAGTTCGTCCAGGGCCGCTCAAGGACGCGCGCGCCGTGCTCCCGCGCCAGCTCGCGCGTGCGGTCGGTGCTGCCCGAGTCCACCAAGACGATCTCATCGGCCAGCCCCGCCACTGAGGCGAGCGCCCGGGGCAGGGTGCGCTCCTCGTTGAGCGTGATGACAGTGACGCTGATTCGGTTCATTCCGGTCGCCCGCCGCGATTATCGCAAATCCGCCCCCGCAGATGTAGTCCGATCATCGGCCGCGGGAAGGAAGCGGAGGCAGGTTGACAGTGTCGGCACTGGCCGAGAATAATCTCTGGCCTGGCCCAGAGCCATGCTCGAACGCGCTATCCATTCCGTTGAACGCGCCCTCTGGCGCCGCGAGACGCGCCGCCGCACCTATGCCTTTGAGTGGGGCATCGAACTGCTGGGGGGCGATGCGCGCCGCGACGACCCGCGGCGCTTTCTGCGCGACTACGCGGAGAAGGCGCTGGCCACAAGCGACGCCTTCTTCGCCACCGGTCCCGCCGAGTGGTACCAACTGGAGAACAATCTGCTCACCTTCCCCAGCGCCCTCCAGTCGCCCTATCCGGAAAACAACCTGGCGGTGGCGCGCTGGTTTCCGGCCGCGAGCGCGGAGAATGGCCGCCCGGGCGCTGCGCGCGGCGCTGTCATCGTGCTGCCCCAGTGGAACGCCGATCCGGACGGCCACGTCAACATCTGCCGGCTGCTGGCGCGCTTCGGCACGAGCGCGCTGCGCCTGAGCCTGCCTTACCACGACGAGCGGACGCCGGCGGGGCTCGAGCGCGCCGACTTCATGGTCAGCCCGAACGTGGGGCTGACGCTGCAAGCCTCGCGCCAGGCGGTGCTCGACGTCCGGCGCGCCGCGCGCTGGCTCGAGCAGCAGGGCTATGATCGGCTCGGCATTCTCGGCACCAGCATCGGCTCTTCGGTGGCCTTCATCAGCGTCGCCCACGAGCCCACCCTGCAAACCGGTGTCTTCCTCCACGTCTCGACCTACTTCGCCGACGTTGTCCGCACCGGGCTGACCACCGCCCACGTCTGGCAAGCGATGGAAGGCCGGCTTACCGCCGAAGAGATCCGCCACTTCTGGGCGCCCATCAGCCCCTACCCCTACGTGTCGCGGCTCCGCGGGGCGGGGAAGAAGCTCTTGCTCATCTCCGGCCGCTACGACCTCTCGTTTCGGTTTGAATTCTCCCGCCGGCTCTGGGAGACGATGGAAGACCAGGGAATTCCGCACCAGCGGCTCGTCCTGCCCTGCGGCCATTACACCCTCGGGCACTTGCCCTTCAGCTATTGGGCCGGCGCGCGCTTCCTGCCCTTCCTCCGCCGCGCCCTGAGCTAAACAAGACGAAACTCGAAAAGCGGAACTCGAAACTCGTTGCCGCAGGTTACTTGGCGATGAGCTTCTGGAAGGTGTGCTCGGAGATGAGCCGGCGCGCGGCTTCGATGTCAGGTGCCAGCTCGCGGTCGGCTTCGAGCGTCGGCACCGCCTTGCGCACCGCGGCGTGCGCCTGCGCCGCCAGCTTGCCGGTCTTGAGCGGCGCCAGCAGGTCAATCCCCTGGCAGGCGCAGAGCAGCTCGATCGCCAGGATGGTCTTGACGTTCTCCACCACCTGCCGCGCCTTGAGCGCCGCGCCCATGCTCATCGAAACGAAGTCTTCGTTGCCGCTCGTCGGAATCGAATCCACCGAGGCCGGATGCGCCAGCCCCTTGTTCTCCGAGGCCAGCGCTGCCGCCGTGACCTGCGCCATCATCAGCCCGGAATTGAGCCCCGGCTGGCGCGTAAGGAAGGCCGGCAGTTCGCTCAGCGCCGGGTTCACCAGCCGCTCGCACCGCCGCTCGCTGATGTTGCCGAGCTGTGCCAGCGCCAGCGCCAGGACATCGAGCGCCAGGGCCACCGGCTGGCCGTGGAAGTTGCCCCCCGAAAGGATTTCCCCTTGCTCGGCGAAGACCAGTGGGTTGTCGGTGCCCGCGTTCAACTCCACTTCAAGGATGCGGCGCACGAACCCCAGCGCTTCGCGCACCGCCCCGTGCACCTGCGGGGCGCAGCGCAGGCTGTAGGCGTCCTGCACCCGCTCGCAGGCAATGTGCGACTGGCGAATCTCGCTGCCCTCGTTCAGTCGTCGCAGGTTCTCCGCCGACTGCAACTGCCCGTGGAAGGGCCGCAGCTTGTGGATGCGCTCGTCGAAGGCCACCGGCGTGCCGCGCAGGGCGTCGAGGGAGAGCGCGGCGGCCACGTCGGCCGTATCCACCAGGTTGCGCGCTTCGAGCCAGGCCAGCAAGCCCACAGCCAGCGAGGGCTGAGTGCCGTTGATGAGCGCCAGGCCTTCCTTGGCCTCGAGGTCGAGTCTCTTCAGCCCCGCTTTCTTGAGCGCAATCAACCCCGGCACGCGCTGGCCGCCGACAAAGGCTTCGCCTTCGCCGAGCAACACCAGCGCCAGGTGCGCCAACGGGGCCAGATCGCCGCTCGCCCCCACCGAGCCGCGCGAGGGAATCACAGGATGGATGCCGCGATTGAGCAGCCCGCACAGCGTCTCCACCACCAGTTGGCGCACGCCCGAATAGCCTTTGGCCAGCACGTTGGTGCGCAGCAAGAGGATGGCGCGGACTTCCGCCTCGCCGAGCGGCTCGCCAACGCCGCTGGCGTGGCTGCGCAGCAGGTTCACCTGCGCGGCGCGCAGTTCTTTGGGCGAGAGCTTGACGCGTGCCAGGTCGCCGAACCCGGTCGTGACGCCATAGACGACCTTCTCTTCGGCCACCAGCCTCTCGACCAGCTTCCGCCCTTGCTTCATCTTCGCCCGTGCCCGCGCCGCCAGCGCCACGGTCGCGCGGCCGAAGACCACCTGCTCGAACTGTTCCAGCGTCAAGTCGTTTCCGGTCAGCTCAATCGTCATCGCGCTTCTCTTCGCTCTCTGCGCCTCTGCGGTTATCGGTCCCGAGCAGCGCCCGCCGGTAGCGCTCCGGCAGCGCGCGCGGGCGTCCGCGGCGGTCAGTGATGACGTGCAGCGTCTCCCCGCTCGCCACCTTCCGCCCGCCCAGGTTCAGCACCTCGTAGCTGAACCGGATGACGCGGCTGCGGGCCGCCTCGAGCCGCGTGCGGACGGTGAGCAGGTCGTCATAGCGCACCGGGGCGTGGTAGCGGCAGCGCGCCTCCGCCACCGTAGCATAGCAGCCCTCGCACTCTTCTAGCTCTCGATAGACGAAGCCGCGCTGGCGGAAAAACTCCGTTCGCCCCAGCTCGAACCATACGAAATGGTTGGCGTAGTACGCCACGCCCATCTGATCCGTTTCCGCGTAGCGCACCCGCACCGTAACCTCGACGGTGTCCCGCGGCTCCTTCCCTTTCAATCCGCTTCTATCTGTTTGTACCCGTGATTTCAACTTTAGGGGTTGGTGACTTGCAGCGAGCGGCTCTCTTCGCGGAGGGGGATGTAGACCTTGTACCACTCGTCGTGCGCGGGGTGCTCGGCGTAGGCGTCGGCCGCCGCCCGGCTCTCGAACTCGATGGCGAAGGCGTAGTGGTACTCGCGCGGCTGCACCCGGTCGGTCTTCAGCCAAACGTTCTTGATGCCAGGGACCTTGGCCGCCATCGTCTGGATGCCCTCGATGGCCTGCTGCCGCTGCTCCGGCGTCGCCTCCGCCTTCCACTTGCCCGCCACCACGTGCAGCACCGTCTGGGGCGTGCCGTACTTGTTCTGCCCCACCGCCACCCCGATCTGAAACACCGCCATGAGCACCAACACCGCCAACACGATGAGAATTGCCCGCCGCATCGCTCTTTCCTCCCTGTGTTCTTTGTACCTTTGTGTCTTTGTGGCTAGATCAATTCCTAGATCAATTCGAAGCCTTCGACGTCGAGGATGGAGCCGCTGCGCTTGGCCTTGGGCTTGATCACCGCGCGCACCCGCGCTCCACTCTCGACCTGCTCGGGGTCGCTCACCTTAAGCAGGCGATGCAGAAACACAGTCGTGGCCCCTTCAAAGCGCACCAGCGCCAGCGCCTGCGGCGTCTCGAGCCGCCGGCCATCATGGTCGAAGTAGCTGAAGGTGAAGCTCACCAGCGTCCCTTCAGGCTTCACCGCCACCTCTTCGCTCAACTCGGCAAAGCAGCGCTCGCAGAAGGCCCGCGCGGGAACATAAACCTGCGCGCAGGCGGCGCAGCGCGTCCCCACCAGCTCCCCGCGCTCCTTGAGCGCCCGGAGGAAAATCTGCCCGCCCACGCCGGCGGTGTAGAGCGATTCCAGCGGGATTCCGCCCGGCCACACCCGCGGCGGGTGCTTCGGCTGTTCTGCCGCTCGGTCGTTCTTCGCCGCTTTCATCGCCGCTCCCTCTTGCCCGCGCTCTTCTGTTCTTTGAGCGGTTCGAAGTAGAGGATGTCGGTGACGCTGCCGGTGCGCTCTCGCGCCGGCTTCCAGACGGCGCGCACGCGCATGCCCACACGCACCGCTTTCGGGTTCACGCGGCCGAGCACGTGCATGATGCCCGTGCCGGGCGCCGCGCCGTCAATCTCAATGACGGCGGGAATCTCCGGCTGCTTCAGCCGCCGCACGTCCCACGATACGTAGCAGAGAGAAAAAGTATTCACCGTGCCCGTATCCTCGACGTAGACCCACTCGTCGGTCGGCCGGAAGCAGCGCTCGCAGAACATCCGCGGCGGAATCAGCGTGCGCTGGCAACGATGGCAGCGGCGGGCGATGAGCCGACCGTTCTTCAGCTCTTCGAGGTAGCGTCCGATGGCTACGCCCGTGTCCCAAGCGTAGCGAATTTTCGGGACGTAGCGCACGCTGAAGACCTTGCCTTTCTCGAGGTCGCTCAGCTCGAGCGCCGTCCCCCGCACCGTCTTCGGCTCTCCGTTTCCCTTCATACGGCTTCCGTCCCCATCACCACCACCGTGCCCACTTGCATCAGGTCGCCCCAGGCTTGCGCCACGCCGCGCTTGGGCTTGCCGGGCACCTGGCGCGGACCCGCTTCCCCGCGCAACTGCCAGAACAGTTCGCAGATTTTCATCGTGCCGGCGGCGGCGATGGGATTGCCGACGCCGAGCAAACCGCCCGACGGAGTGGTGGGCAGGTCGCCGTCGTGGTCGAAGACGCCGTCGGCGAGCAACTGCGGCGCTTTGCCCTTGGGCGCGAGCTGCAATCCCTCCAGATGGTGCAGCTCCTTGTAGGCGAACGGGTCGTAGGGCTCAGCGATATTGATTTCTTTGCGCGGCTCGCGGACACCTGCCATCCGATAGGCCATCCAGGCGGCCTTCTCGACGTATTCCGGGTAGGCGAGGTCGCGGTTCGTCCAGTAGGCGGTGTCCAGGCACCAGCCCACACCCTGGATCCAGACCGGCTTGTTGGTTATCTGGTTCGCCTTCTCCTCGGCCGCCAGCACCACCGCCGCGGCGCCGTCGCTGGTCGGGCTTACCATCAGGCGGTGCACCGGCCAGGCC
>JACPRL010000178.1 GCA_016189965.1 Acidobacteriota bacterium
GCCGCCCTCTACTGGCTGGGGCGGATGCTGGAGGCGGGCGAAGACCCGCTCTACGTGGCGCGGCGGCTGGTGCGCATGGCCTCGGAAGACATCGGGCTGGCCGACCCGCAGGCGCTCGGGGTGGCGATGAGCGCCATGCAGGCGGTGGACTTCATCGGGATGCCGGAAGGGGCGCTGGCGCTGGCCGAGGCGGCGGTTTACCTGGCGCTGGCGCCGAAGTCGAACGCGCTCTACGCCGGCTACGGCAAGGTGCGGGAGGACGTGGGGCGCACGGTGGCCGAGCCGGTGCCGCTGCACCTGCGCAACCCGGTGACGCCGCTGACGCGCGAAGTGGGGTACGGCGAGGGCTATCAATACGCCCACGACTACGAGGAGCGCACGACGGCGATGCCCTGCCTGCCGGAGAGCCTGCGCAACCGGCGCTATTACCTGCCCACGGAGGAAGGCTTCGAAAAGAAGCTGCGGCAGCGGCTGGAAGAGCTGCTCCGGCTGAAAGAGAAGAAGCCATGACGGCTGGAACCCGGCGGGTGGCCCTGCTGGGGGCGCTGCTGGCGGCGTCGCTGACAGCGACTCCGCAGCCAACGGCGCCCGTTGTCATCGCCACAGCCTCCCCCAACGAAATCCCTGTGGTGGCGGCGTGGGCGCCGGACGGACAGCGGCTGGCCTACGGGACGGAAAAACGGGTGGAGCGGCGCGGCTATGGGATTCGCACCGACGAGGAGCCGCTCTATCTCTACCCGGGAGAAGTCTGGGTGACGGCGCCGGGCGGCAAGGCGAAGCGCGTGCTGAAGCACGACTTCCTGCGCAGCCGCGAAGGAGGATTCTTCAGCTTTGCGGTGGAGCGGGTGGCGTGGTCGCCCGACGGTCGGAAGCTGCTGGTGGAAATCACCGACGAGAGGAAGAACACGGCCACGTTTCTCATCACCGAAGAGGGGAAACGGGTGTCGGTGGGCTCGGGCGGGGTGAACTTCGTCCCGGGCTACGGCGGGATGTGGTTGGGGGATAACGAGAGCGTGGCGCTGCTCGAAGAGGCGATGGGACCGCGGCTGCTGCATCGCGTGTTGCTGCTGCGGGTCGTGGCCGGGCGCGCGCTGCCGATGTTTCCCGGCCGGACCTTCGCCGCCGTCACTTGGCTGCCCGGGGCGCAGAAAGCCGTCGGGGTGGAGCAGAAGGCAGAGCTGGCCGGGACGCCGCGGCTGGTGGTGGGCTCGCTCGACACCGGCGCGGTGGAAGAGCTGAGCGCGCTCGGCGAAGGCTACCTGGGCGGCCTGCGAGCCACGCCGGACGAGAAGAAGATTTCCTACTTCGTCGGGCAAGAGCAGCTGGCGGTGCGAGGACTCGAGGCCGGAGCGGCAATTGAGTACTGGCCGGTGCCGTTCGGGCGCTATGAGTGGGTGGGGCCGCGTCTCGCGGTGGCCTACATCGAACCCGAGGAGTTGGGGCGGCGCCGGGGTTGGCTGACGCTCTACGACCACGCGCAGCAGAAGCGGGAGCGGATGCTGGAGGAGTTGATTCAGGATTTCTGGGTTTCGCCCGACGGCGCGCAGGTGGCGGTCCTCACCAGCGGCCTGCACCCGACCCTGAAGGTCTACCCGCTGCCAAGTAACTAGCCACAGAGACACAGAGGCACAGAGAAACAAGTTTCTTTCTTGAACCCCTGCTTTCTCAGTGTCTCTGTGACTCTGTGGCTTTGAAGACGGGTCTTAGGGAGGCTTTCAGCGGAAGCGGCGGGCGTGTTCCTTGAGGATGCAGCGGTCCATCACGACTTCGAGGCCGGCGGCGCGGGCGCGCGCGGCGGCCTCCTCATGGACGACGCCTTCTTGCAGCCAGAGCCCTCGGGCGCCGATGGCGATGGCGGAGTCGGCGACAGGCGGGACGAACTCGGGGCGGCGGAAGACGTCCACGATATCGACGCGCAGCGGGACGTCTTCCAGGCGCGGGTAGCTCTTCTCGCCCAGCACTTCCCGTTCATGGGGGTTGACGGGAATGACGCGGTAGCCCGCTGACTGCAGGTAGCGGGCGACGCCGTGGCTGGGGCGGTGGGGCTTGGAGGAGAGCCCCACGACGGCGATGACTTTGCTGCGGGACAGTAGCTCGCGGATGGGGTCGTCCATCGGCTCAGGCTCGGGCGCGTTGGCGGCCGGGCTCGAGCGCGGCCATCCGTTTGGCGAAGGCCTCCACCACGCGCTGATTTTCTTCTACGGTACCGACGGTGACGCGCAGGCTGGCGGGCATATCCATAAAGTCCAGGGGACGGACAATAACGCCCATCTGAAGCAGAGCGCGAAAATCTTCGCGCGCTTCGCCGCCGGTCTCCACATAGAGGAAATTGGTGACTGAAGGAACCACCTTGAGGCCAAGGCGGGTGAGCTCGCGGGTGAGGAAGGCGAGGCCGCGGCGGTTGGACTCAACCGAGCGGGCGACGTGTTCGGCATCCTCGAGGGCAGCCAGGGCGGCCACTTGGGCCAGCGAAGAGACGTTGAAGGGGGAGCGAATCTTGTTGATGGAGTCAATCACGTCCCGATGGCCGATGCCGTAACCAACGCGCAGGCCGGCGAGGCCGTGGATCTTGGAGAAGGTGCGCAGGACGACCAGATAGCGCCCAGCGCGGACGTAGTCGAGGGAACGGCTGTAGTCGGGGCGCTCGACGTAATCGCAGTAGGCCTCATCGAGAATCACCAGCACGTTCTCCGGCACCCGCTCGAGGAAGCGGTCCATCTCGGCGGCGGTGAACAGGGTGCCGGTGGGGTTGTTGGGATTGGCCAGATAGAGGAGGCGCACGCGCTCATCGAGGCGGGCGGCCAGCGCGTCGAGGTCGTAGGCGTAGTCCTTGAGCGGAACCAGCAGCGGCTCGGCGCCGGTGAAGCCGACCGATATGGGGAAGACGACGAAGGAACCTTCGGAGGTGAGGCCGGCGAGTCCCGGGCCGAGGTAGGTGTGGCAGAGGAGCTGAATCAGCTCGGTGGAGCCAGCGCCGAGCACAAGCCGGTTCATCTCCACGTTGTGGCGCGCGGCCAGCTTTTCCCGCAGGTAGTAGCCGCCGGCGTCGGGATAGCGATGCGACTGCCCGACGTGCTTGACCACCGCCTCCATCGCCTTGGGCGAGGGCCCCAGGGGGTTTTCATTCGAGGCCAGCTTGATGGCGACGAGCCCGAGCTCCCGCTCCACCTCCTCGATGGGCTTGCCGGGAATGTAGGGCTGGATGCGGGAGATGTACGAGGGCACGAGCGGTGAAGGGGGCTTCTTTGTGGTCATCCAGTCAGCTCCGGAATCAGATGATCAACTCGCCTGCCGCTTTCCTGCCCGGCGGGCAGGCGGCGGCAGGCCGACTTGCCGGGGTCGCGCTTTTCCCGCAGCCGGGGCGAAAGCAGTCTTGCCGGCCGGACAGGCCTCGCGCCGCAGCCGCTCGACTTCCTTGTCGGTCAACGGGCGGAAGTGGCCGGGGGCGAGCGCCGGGTCGCGGAGCGAGCCGAGGGCGACGCGCCTGACCTTCTCCACCGGGTGGCCCAAACGGAAGAGCGCGGTGCGAAACCAATCGCCGCGCGGCTCGACGAGCGTCACTTCGTACCAGGGATTCGGCCCCGCTTTGACGCGCCGGACGGGCTGCGGTTCCGGCTGCTGCCGACCGGCCATTCGTCCCAGGCGCTCGCACTCGGCCTCGCTCAAGGCGCCTTTGATTTTGAACCAATAGGTCTGCGGCAGGCGGCCGCGGAGGAGCGCGTCAGCCCAGGCGCCGTCACTGGTGAGCAGAAGGAGCCCCTCGACGTCGTACGGAAGCCGGCCGACGGTGAAGACGCGCTGCCGGATTCCCTTGAGCAGATGGAAGACGGTGCGGCGGCCTTTGGGGTCGGCGGCGGTGGAGACATACCCGCGGGGCTTGTTGAGGAGCAGGTAGAGGTGTTCGACCGGCAGGCGGAGGCGGCGGCCGCTGACTTCGATGACGTCGGCGGCGGGGTCGGCCTTGGCGCCCAGTTGGGTAATGACCTGGCCGTTGACTCGCACCTCGCCGGTCAGAATCAGCGTCTCGGCGTGGCGGCGCGAGGCAAGGCCGCCGCGGGCGATAATTTTTTGCAGGCGCTCACGCATTGCCGGCCTCGACCGCCTGCTCATCCGAGCCCGACGCGGGGGCGGATTCGCCGCCGGCGCCCTCCATCTCACCGAGCGTCGCGCGGGCGAGCTCCTCGAATTCTTTGAGCGTGGGCAGTTCGCTCGCGTCTTTCAGTCCGAAGCGGATGAGAAACTCCTTCGAGGTGCGGTAGAGGATGGGGCGGCCGACGCACTGCTTGCGGCCAGCGGTGACGACGAGGCCTTTGTCGAGGAGGGTGGCCAGCGCGCTCGAGGGGTCGACGCCGCGGATGGCGTGGATTTCCGGCAGGGTGACGGGCTGCTTGTAGGCGATGATGGCCAAGGTTTCCAGCGCGGGGAGGGAGAGGCGCAGGGGCGGCTTCTGGCTGCGGACGAAGCGGCGCACGGCCTCGTGGTGCTCAGGTTTGGTCGAGAGGCGGTAGCCGCCGGCGATCTGGCGGACTTCGATGCCGCGGTCGGGGGCCTGGCTGGCGGCAACGAGCTCCCCGAGGGCGGCGCGGAGCTCTTCGCGCGGCACGTCGGGGATGACTTTCTGCAACTGGTCGAGCGTCACCGGCTCTTCGGAGACGTAGATGATGGCTTCGAGGAGAGCTTTGAGCGGGTCGCGTTCCATCGTCTAGTTGTACTGCTGGTCGATTTGGGCTGCCGTGTCGTCGCTGAAGACGACGTCGAACAGCTTGTGCTTGCGCAGGAAGATGGGGCCGAAGAGTTCAGCCTGCACGGCGATGACGGCTTCGAGGCGGACGAGCTCAAGCAAGGCCAGGAACAGGGCGATGAGGCCGCGGCGGTGGGGATAGCGGCGACAGAGGTCGAGCAACGGCACGGAGCCCTGGCTTTCGCGCAGGGCGCGGCGGACTTCCTCCATCATCTCGGCCACGGTGATTTCTTCGCGAACGATTTCAAGCGCCGCGGGGCCGGGCGGCCGCTCCAGCACTTCGCGGAAGGCCTTGACCAAGTCCCACAGCGTCACCACCAGCTCGCCCTGCTCGTCGGCGAAGGCGCCGAGGTCGGGCCGGGACCAGGTGGCCTGCTCCAGCACTTGTTTCTGCTGCAGCATCTGGGCGGCGCTCTTGAATTTTTCGTGCTCGAGCAGCCGCGCGACCAGGTCGGTGCGCGGGTCTTCGGCCTGCCCGGGCCCAGCGAGCGGGTCGGGCGGCAGGAGCATCTTCGACTTAATCTGGATGAGGGTGGCGGCCATGAGGATGAAGTCGCCGGCGATGTCGATGTTGAGTTGCTCGAGGCGGTGGAGGTAGTCGAGGTACTGCTGGGTGATGCGGGCGATGGGGATGTCGAAGATGTTGAGCTGCTGTTTGCGGATGAGGTCGAGCAGGAGGTCGAGTGGCCCTTCGTAAACCTCCAACTGGACGCTGGGGAGCGAGTCCACCGGGCGCGCCTCTCCTAGTCCGACGTCACCGAAGGAGTGCTGGCCGGTTTGCCGGCCGGCTTCGGCTTGCGCTTGCGTTCCCACTCATAGGTCATGTTCATGGCGTCGCGGACGCGGCGCAGGGTGGCGCGGGCGACGCGGCTGGCCTTCTTCGAGCCTTCTTTCAGAATCTCCCAGACGGATTCGGGCCTAGCTTCGAAGGCGCGGCGGCGGTCGCGGATGGGCTCGAGGGCGGTGATGAGGTGCTGAGCCATCAGCCCCTTGCAGTCCACGCAGCCGATCTGGGCGGTGCGGCAGTCGCGGTCGACCTGCGCAATGACGTCGGGGGGCGAATAAAGGCGGTGCAGCCCGAAGACGGGGCAGATTTCCGGCCGGCCGGGGTCGGTGCGGCGGACGCGCTGGGGGTCGGTGAGCATGGTGGAGACTTTCTGGCGGATGGTGTCGGGGGTGTCGGCGAGCTCGATAGTGTTGCCGTAGCTCTTCGACATCTTGCGGCCGTCGAGGCCAGGGAGCTTCGGTGTCTGCGTCAGCAGTACCTGTGGTTCCAGAAACACTCCAAAGTACTGGGCAACGCCCATCTCAGCCAGAAAGGGCCAGAGGACTTTGTGGTAAGGAAGACTGTCGCCCTGTCCGCCGACGTTTTCCAACACGTTGGGCAGTTCACTGAACAACAAATCTGAGAGCTCAACAACCTCTTTGGAGGACAATCGGTGGGTTGGCGCGATTTGGAGTCGACTATCAGTGGCAAGCCTTAGAAGCTGGTTCAGTCGGTCTCGGTGTTTCGTTTTGAACAATTCCCTGCTGGGCGGAGCCATAAAGAACTGATTAAAGCGGCGGGCGATTTCGCGGGTGAGCTCGACGTGAGCCACCTGGTCTTCGCCCACCGGCACGTACTGCGCCTTGTAGATCAGAATATCCGCGGCCTGAAGGACGGGGTAGCCGAGGAAGCCGTAAGTGCCGAGGTCACGGTCGCGAATCTGCTCGCGCTGCTCTTTGTATGAGGGGACGCGCTCGAGCCAGCCGAGCGGGGTCACCATGGAGAAGAGCAGATGCAGTTCGGCATGCTCGGGGACGTGCGACTGGAGGAAGAGTGTGGCCTTCTGCGGGTCGAGCCCCGCCGCCAGCCAGTCGGTGACCATCTGGATGGTGTTGTCGGTGAGGGCGCGGGTGTCGGCGTAGTCGGTGGTCAGGGCGTGCCAGTCGGCCACGAAGAAGAAGCACTGATACTGGTCTTGGAGCCTAACCCAGTTTTCCAGCGCGCCCACCAGGTGGCCCAGGTGCAGCCGGCCGGTGGGACGCATGCCGCTGAGGACCCTTCGACGTCGCTCAGGGTGACCTTCGGTCACCCGCTTTTTGGCCGCCATCCTGGCGCATCTTAGCACAGCGACGCGCCACCGCCAAAAGGGACGAGCAAAGTCCGCCGCAGTTTCGAGTGTTATAATGCGAAGTTTGGCACCTCGATGCAGAAGCAATCGTAGAGGACGAGGATGAGCGCGTTGTGGCTCTGGGTGGCGCTGGGGTGTTACTCAGTGGGTCTGCTCGACGCCATGGCGACGGTCATTCTGCGCCGGCAGCGCTGGTTCCGGGTGGCGCTGGGCGCCTTCGCGCTGGGCTTGATGTTCCACTTCGTCGCGCTGGTCGAGCACGGCCTAGCCGCGGGGCGCTTCCCCGTAGCGACGATTGCCGAGGCCACTTCCCTGTTCGCCTTCCTCATCACGCTGGGCTTTCTGCTGGTGTACTGGGCCTATCGGGTAAGCTCGCTGAGTGTCTTTGCCTTTCCGGTGGTTTTTGTGATGACGCTGGCGGCCGCGCTCAGCCAGCGGCCAGCGCCGCCGGTGCCGCCGATTCTCCAGGCCAACTGGATTCCCCTGCACGTTTCCTTCAGCCTGGCAGGCTACACGGCGCTCATTCTGGCTTGCCTGGCCGGGGTGATGTACTTGATCCAGGAGCGCGAGCTGAAGCGGCGCAAGCCCCGGGCGTTCTACTATCGGCTGCCGCCGCTGGAGACGGTGGACCGGCTGGGCTCGGCGGCGCTGGCGGTGGGCTTCCCGTTCATCACCCTGGGGCTGTTGCTGGGCGCCGTGGGCGCAGCCCACGAATGGGGCCCGGGATGGGTGAGCGACCCGAAGGTGGCGGTGTCGTTCCTGCTCTGGCTCATCTACCTGCTGCTCATCCTGGCGCGGGTGAGCGTGGGGTGGCGAGGGCGGAAGGCCGCCGTCTCGGCGATTGTGGGAGTGGCGATGGCGCTGGCCACCTGGGGCGCCAACTACATGAGCGCGCACCACGCCTTTCTGGGACATTGAGGCAACGATGGAACTGAGCCTGGTGGGACTGAGCCACCACACGGCGCCGGTGGAGGTGCGCGAGCGGCTGCACGTGCCGGAGAGCGAGCTGCCGGCGGCGCTGCGCGACTTGCGCGAGCAGCCGGGCGTGGCCGAGGCGCTGCTGCTCTCGACCTGCAACCGCGTCGAGGCGCTCCTCCGCGTCGAGGGCGCGACGGACGCGCGGGCGCTGGTGACCGACTTCCTGGCGCGCAGCCGGGGGCTGGCCGCCGAGGTCTTCGCCCGCCATCTCTACCACCACCGCCAGCGTGACGCCATCCGGCACCTCTTCCGCGTGGCCTCGAGCCTGGACGCCATGGTGGTGGGGGAGCCGCAAGTGCTGGGGCAGGTGAAGGCCGCCTACGTCGCGGCGCGCACCGCCGGCACCATCGGCAGCGTGCTCGACGAAGTCCTCACCCACGCCTTTGCCGTGGCCAAGAAGGTGCGGACGGAGACGGGGGTGGCAGCCGCGGCCGTCTCGGTGAGCTACGCGGCCGTGGAGCTGGCTCGGAAGATTTTCGGCAGCCTCGAGGGGAAGACGGTCTTCGTCATCGGGGCGGGCAAGATGAGCGAGCTGGCGGCGCGGCACCTGCGGCGGAGTGGGGCGCAGACGATTTTCGTCTCCAACCGCACCTACGGGCGGGCACAGGAGCTGGCCGCGCAGCTCGGCGGCCGCGCCATCCATTTCGACGACCTGCTGAAGTATGCCGGACAAGCTGACATCATCATCAGCTCGACCGGCGCGCCCCACCATATCATTCGCCGGCAGCACGGGGTCGAGTTCTTGGCGCAGCGCAAGAACCGCCCGATGTTTTTCATTGATATCGCCGTGCCGCGCGACATTGACCCGGCGCTGAACGAGTTGGACAACATCTTCGTCTACGACATTGACGACCTGGAGGAGGTGGTCGAGGCCACCCGGCGCGAGCGGCAGCGGGAGGCGGTGCGAGCGGAAGAGATCGTCGAGCGGGAAGTGGACAAGCTGCTCGGCCGGCTGAAGCGGCTGGAGCTGGGGCCGACCATCGCCGCCCTGCAGGAGCGGTTGCACGGACTGCGCC
>JACPRL010000179.1 GCA_016189965.1 Acidobacteriota bacterium
GCTCAGGGCAGGCTCGAAAAGCGAAAAGCGCAAGGAGCGAAAGGCGAAAATAGAAAAGAGAAAATAGAAAATAGAAAACCGAAGCAGACTGAACGTCTCTCAGGGCAGGCAAGGCCCCGCGCTCTATTTTTTCTCTTGACAAAGCACCGGCTCTCCTATATATAGAACTCCTATATATGAGGGAGAGTCAGAAGGTATCGTCTCAGGTAAAGCGCGGCAGCGCCGAGCTGGCTGTGCTTACCGTGCTGGCCCAGGCTCCCCTGCACGGCTACGAGATCGCCAAGCGCATCCGCCAGCAGACCGGCGGGGTGGTGAGCTTCGACGTCGCTTCCCTCTACCCCTTGCTCTACGCCATGGAGCGCCGTGGCTGGGTCAAGGGTTCGTGGGAGCAAGCGGCCAGCGGGCGCCAGCGCCGCTACTACCGGCTCACTCCCGAAGGCCGGCGAAGGTTGCAACCCTTGCGGCGCGAGTGGCGCGCGTTTTTCCGCGCGCTCAACCGCCTGGCGAGGTTGGCCGATGCCTGACTGGGAAGAAATCGTCGGCCAGCGCCTGGGGCGGATGAAGCTCGCGCCCGAGGAACGCCGCGAAGTCATCGCCGAAGTTGCCGCCCACCTGGAGGAGTGCTACCAGGAGCTCTGCGCCGCCGGCAGTCCCGACCCCGAGGGTTACACGCTGGCCCAGGTGCCCGACTGGAAGGCCCTGGGCCGCAAGATCCAGAGGTCAAAGGAGGGGGCCATGAATCAGACTATTCGGATCGTCCTCTGCGGGATGGCGACGGGCATGATCATGATGCTTATCGGGCTGGTCGTGCTTGTCCACGCTCTTCCCCAGACCGATTTGGCGATCGCTGTCGAGACGGCTCGGGCGGCCGGTCGCGTCGTCGAGTCTCCTTGGAGGGTGCCGTTGCACGCGTTCCTGACCTTTGCGGGCGGCATCTGGACAATGTGGCTGTACGCCTCCATCCGTCCGCGCTACGGCCCAGGGCCGAAGACCGCAGCCATCGCCGGGTTTGCCCTGTGGGTGATCAGCGCCCTGCGTGACATTAGCTGGGTCTCGATAGGACTCATGCCATTCGGGCTGAGCTCGCTGATGGCTCCTGTACCTGTCGGATTACCCATCGCGATTGTGGCGGCGGTGGCGGGCGCCTGGGCCTTCGAGGCGAGCGAACGAAAACCTTTACAGGCTTTGAGAGCCGCCTGAAAGCCGGAGGCCCGCGGCTCAGTTCTTTCCCACCAGTTTGGCGAAGGCGTCTTCGTCCAGCAGCGCGATGCCGAGCTTTTTGGCCTTGTCGTACTTCGAGCCGGGCTCGGCGCCGACCACAACATAGTCGGTGTTTTTACTCACAGAGCCGGTCACCTTGCCGCCTAGTGACTCGATGAGCTGCTTGGCCTCTTCGCGCGACCAGCGCTCGAGCGTCCCGGTGAGCACGAAGGCCTTGCCGGCCAGCCGGGTGTCTTTGGGGCGGGTGCGCTTCTCCTCGAAGCGCAGCCCGGCGCGGCGCAGCTTTTCGAGCAGCTCCCGGTTGGCTCGCTCGCCGAAGAACTCGGCAATGCTTTCGGCGACCTTCGGCCCTACCTCCTCGACCTCGAGCAACTCGTCCACGGAGGCGTCGCGCAGCTTGTCAAGCGAGCCGAAATGGTCGGCCAGCAGTTGGGCCGTGCGCTCGCCCACGTAGCGGATGCCGAGAGCATAGATGAGCCGCGCCAGGCTGTTCTTCTTGCTAGCCTCGATTTCATCGAGCAGGTTCTGCGCCGACTTCTCCCCCATGCGCTCGAGGTCGGCCAGCGTTTTGAGGTCGAGGCGGTAGAGGTCGGCCACATCCTCGACTAGGCCTTTGTCCACCAGTTGGTCCACCAGCTTGTCGCCCAGGCCGTCAATGTTCATGGCATGGCGGCCGGCGAAGTGCCGCAGCGACTCCTTGCGCCGCGCCGGACAGCCGGCGTTGACGCAGCGGTAGGCGACCTCGTCGGGCGACTTGTGAATCCGGCTGCCGCACTCCGGGCAGCGCTCCGGCATGCGGAACTTCTTCTCGTCGCGCCCGTGCTTCACCACCTCGACCACGTGGGGGATGACGTCGCCGGCGCGCTCGACCGCCACCGTGTCCCCCGCATGCACCCCCAAGCGCTCAATCTCGTCCATGTTATGCAGCGTCGAGTGGCTCACCGTGACGCCGCCCACTTCGACCGGCTCGAGGTCGGCCACCGGAGTCAGGGTGCCGGTGCGGCCGACCTGGACGCGGATGTTCTTGATTACGGTGGTGGCCTGGCGGGCAGCGAACTTGTAGGCGACCGCCCAGCGCGGCGCCTTGGCCGTGGCTCCCAACTCCTCCCAGAGCGCCGCCTCGTCCACCTTGACGACGATGCCGTCGGTCTCGTAGGGCAGCTTCTCCCGCTTCTTTTCCCACCGCTCGCAGTAGGCCATCACCTGGTCGATCGAGCGGGCCAGCGCCCAGTCCGGGCTGACCTTGAAGCGGAGGCGGCTGAGCGCCTCGAGGGCCAACGAGTGGCGCTTGACGGGTGAGCCGCCATCCGCGAGCCAGCGATAGGCGAAGAAGCCGAGCCGGCGCGAGGCGGTGATGGTGGGGTCAAGGAGGCGCACCGAACCGGCGGCGGCATTGCGCGGGTTGGCAAAAATCTTCCCGCCTTCCCTCTCCTGCTGGCGGTTCAAGTCTTCGAAGGCTTTTCGCGTCATCACCACCTCGCCGCGCACCTCGAAGTCGCCGGGCAGTCCGAGTTTCTTCAACTCCTGGCGATCGACGCGGAGGGGGACCGAGCGGATGGTTTTGACGTTGGGCGTGACGTCTTCACCGGTGGTGCCGTCGCCCCGCGTCAGCCCGCGCACCAGTACGCCGTCCTCGTAAAGTAGCGACAGGCTGAGCCCGTCGAACTTGTGCTCGCAGGTGTAGTCGACCGTTTTGCGGCCTGTGGCCTCGCGCACCCGGCGGTCAAACTCCCGCAAGTCGTCGACCGAGGTGGCGTTGTCCAGACTCTGCATCGGGACGCGATGCCGCACTTTGACGAAGCCTTCGCGCGGCTTCCCGCCCACCCGTTGTGTGGGCGAATCAGGGGTGACCAGTTCCGGATGCTGGGTCTCGAGCTTCTTCAGCCGGTCCAGCAGGCGGTCGAACTCGGCATCGGAAATCTCCGGGGCGTCGAGCACGTAGTAGCGGTATTCGTGATAGCGGATCTGTTCCCGCAGCTTCTCGGCTTCCTGTTTGACGGGTTTGGCGGAGACAGCGGCCTTGGCCATAGCAAACTATTATAC
>JACPRL010000026.1 GCA_016189965.1 Acidobacteriota bacterium
ACCGCGTCCTCAACGAGGCTGGTGAAGAACTCCGTTTCACTGTCATTCCGAGCCCTTGCGCGCCTTGGCGGCGAGGAATCTGCTTTATCTTCAACCCGGCGCCCCGGACAAGCAGATTCCTCGCTACGCTCGGAAGGACAAAGCGGGACTTTTTCAGCATCCTGCTAAAACCGCATCGGCCGGCCGAACGGCTGGGCCGTCTGCTGGGAGAGCCCGCCGGTCTGGCCAATCACCAGTCGGTCGCCCGGCTTCAAGCTGCCTTCGAGCATGGCCGTGAAGGTGTAGTCGGTTAGGCCGGTCTTGACCCGCACCGGCTGTAGAGAACCATCCGGGTTGAGCTTCCACACGATCTGGTAGGCCCCTTCGGCTTCCGGCCCGCTCCGCGGCGGCCCCTGGAACCCCCCGGCCCCTTCGCCGCCCGCCTGCTGCCGCCGCGCCATCATCATGGCCCGGAACCGCGCCCGCTCCTCCGAGCTCATGCTTTGCCAGCGCTCCCGCATCCGCGCCCGGTCCTCTTCGCTCATCCCGGAGCGCGGCTGGCCGGCCTCAGGGCTCTCCCCCGCTGCCCCGCCTTCGCCCGGACGACTCTCGTCGGCGCGCGCCGTTCCATCTCCTCCCTGGCCCGGCGGCGGCCCCAGCAGGTTGTGCTGGCGCAGCAAGGCCATCCGCTCCTGCTCGTCAACGTCGGGCACGAAACGCAGCGCCCCGTTCGGTATCTTGACCACCGCGGTGGCCCGCGCCACCGGAATCGTCACGTAGGCTGTCATCCCCGGCAGCAGCTTCACGTCCGGGTTCTCGAACTCGATGATGGTGTCGTAAGTCACCACGTTCTGCACCTGGTAGGCGTTCATCCGCACTTGCTTCACTCGCCCGCGGAAGGTCTCCAGAGGGAACGAGTCCACCTTGAAGTTCGCCTCCGCCCCCACGCGGATCTTCCCCACGTCGGACTCGTCCGTGCGCGCGTAGACCAGCATCTGGCTCAAGTCTTCGGCGATGGTGAACAGCGTGGGCGCCTGCAGGCTGGCCGCCACCGTCTGCCCCGCATCCACGTTGCGGGCAATCACCGTGCCGTCGACCGGGGTGCGGATGATGGTGTGCTGGAGGTCGAGCCGCGCCTGCTCCAGTTGCGCCTGCCGCTGCTTCACCTGCGCCCGCTGCTGCTCCCGCCGCGCCCGGATTTGGTTCAGTTGCGCTTCGGCGGCCCGCACGTTGGCCGCCGCGCTCTCGTGCGCCACCTCGACTGTGTCGCGCTCCTGCACGGAGGCGATGCCCTGCTCGTGGAGCTCCCGCGTGCGCTTCAATCTCAGCTCGGCCTCCCGCAACGCCGCTCGCTCGCGCTCCAGGTTGGCGTTGGCGACCGCCAGGTCGGCGTCCAGGCTCTTCACCCCCGCCTCGGCGCTCGCCAGGTCGGCTTCCGCCTGCAGGACGCGCGTCTGGAAGATGGCTGGATCAATGCGGGCAATCACCTGCCCTTTCCGCACCCGCGAGTTGAAGTCGGCGGAGAGCTCGGCGACCATCCCCGAAACCTGGGTGCCCACCTGCACCGTGGTCACCGCGTTGATGGTCCCGGTGGCGTTCACCACCGCTAGGATGTCGCCTTGCTCGACCGGCGCAGTGAAATACTGCACCTCCGCCGGCCCGCCCCCCGAAAACCAGGCGAATCCCGCCCCGCCAGCCGCTACCACCACCGCCAGCACCGCCAGCCGGCGATGACGGCGATAAAAGTTCTGCAGAAGCTCCAGCCCCGGAATCATCGCTGCTCGCCTCCCGGCTTCGTCTCGTAACGCTGCCGGCGCCGCGCCCGCTCTTCGTCAATCCGCCGCACCAGCTCCTCGAACCGCGCCCGCTGCTCCGCGGTCAGGATGGCGCGGATCTTCTCCCGGCCCTCCTGCCGGATGCGGTCGTATTCCGGACGCGTCCGCTCGCGAATCGCTTCATAGCCCCGGCCGGTCTCGTCCAGGATGGCCTCCAGTTGGCGCTGCTGCTCGGGCGTCAGGTTCAACTCTTCGGTGAGCCACCGCACGGCGCCTTCTTTGGTGAAATGCCGATGGCCGCTTGCACCGGGCAGCCAGCCCTGCCGCGCTGCCCACATCGAGCCCACCACGCCGCCCGCCACACCGAGCAGGAAAACCAGCAGCAAATAAACGACGGCTCGTCCCGTGCTCTTCATCGGCTCGGCTCCACCTGCGCCACCAGGGTCAACATCACTTCATCGCGGCTCAGGGCGCCGTTCCCCACTGGCACGCCCCCGGGCGGCACCTCGAGGTAGGCCTGCGGGGCGTCGAACTCCGCTTCGGACGACTCCGCCGCCTCCTTGAGCAGACCAACGGTCAGCAGCAGGACCACCACCGCCAGGCCCACCGCCATCCGCCGCGCCGCCCAGCCCAGCGCCGGCCAGAACTCCAGCCCGCGCTCGCTCTCCTCCAGCCGCTCCCGCAAGCGGGCCCAAAACGCCGGGCCGGGCTCCGCCGGCTCCTCGCGCAGCGCGGCGACCCAGGACGAGGTCGGCCGCAACTCCGCCGACAACTCGCGGCAGCGCGGGCACTCGCGCAGGTGCTCTTCAAGCTCCGCCGGGCCGCGGCCCTCGAGCCACTCTTCCCACTGCGCCTTAAGTCTCGAGCACTTCATTCCTGTTCACCTCTTCGCGCGCCGCGCGCTCAGAAAGCGCCGCTCGATCTCCACCAGCCGTCGCCGGGCGCGGAACAACCGCACCTTCACTGTGTTCTCTTTTAACCCCCGCAGCGCCGCAATCTCCTCGATGGAAAACCCTTCCAGCTCCTTCAAGCTCAGCAGCAGGCGGTCTTCGGCCGGCAGCCGCGCAAACAGCCGTTCGACCAGTTGCCGCGCCTCGGCCCGCCGCCCCGGGTCGGGCTCGCCCGCCCCGCCGCCGGAGAGCAACCGTTCCCATTCGGCGGGCTCCGCCACCGGCACTTCCGCTTCGCCCGGCGCCTTCTGCGCCCGCCGCCGCCGCAAGTCGTCGTAGCATTCGTTCACCGCGATACGGTAGAGCCAGGTGGAGAAGGCCGCCCGGAAGTCGAACCGCGGCAGCGCCAAGTACACCTTCAGGAACACCTGCTGGGCGATGTCCTCTACGTCGGCCGGGCGCCGCACCACGTTGGCAATCAGGGAAAAAACCCGGCGCTGGTGCCGCTCCACCAGGGCGCGGAAGGCCTCGTGGTCGCCCCGCTGGGCGCGCTCGATCAGGCGGCGCTCTTCGGCCCGCGCCTCCTGCGGGCCAGCCGGCGCCTCGGCTTTGCTGTCGCCAGCCCGAAAACTCCATCTCAACGCGGTTGGACGGAAAACGCTCACGGCAGGTTACAGAGGCTTGCGGCCAGGGGTGGGGTTGCCCGGGCAGCTCATTCCCATTCGATGGTGCTGGGAGGCTTGGAACTGACGTCGTAGACCACGCGGTTCACCCCCGCCACCTCGTTCACAATCCGCACGGCGATGCGCTCCAGCAACTCCGCCGGCAGCCGCGCCCAGTCGGCCGTCATCCCGTCCTCGGATTCGACCGCCCGCAGGGCCACCACGTAACCGTAGCTGCGCTGGTCGCCCATCACCCCCACCGTGCGCACTGGCAGCAGCACGGCAAAGGCCTGCCAGAGCTTCTCATAGAGCCCCGCCCGCCGCACCTCCTGCTCGACAATCTCGTCCGCCACCCGCAGCGCCTCCAGCCGCTCCAGCGTCACCTCGCCCAGCACCCGCACCGCCAGCCCTGGCCCCGGAAACGGCTGCCGGTGGAGAATCTCGGCCGGCAGCCCCAGTTCCGCTCCCAGCCGCCGCACTTCGTCCTTGAACAGCTCGCGCAGCGGCTCGATCAGCTCAAACTCAAGGTCCTCCGGCAGGCCGCCCACGTTGTGGTGTGTCTTGATGGTGGCCGAGGGCCCGCGGACCGACACCGACTCGATGACGTCCGGGTAGAGCGTCCCTTGCACCAAGAACTCCACCCGCCCCAGCTTGCGCGCCTCCTCCTCGAAGACGCGGATGAAAACCTCGCCGATGCGGCGGCGCTTTTCCTCCGGGTCGGTCACGCCGCCGAGCGGCTCGAGGAAGCGCTCGGTGGCGTCTACACCCACCACTTTCAAGCCCAGCGTTTCCCGCAGCCCTTCGAGCGTCCGCCAGAACTCGCCCCGGCGCAGCAGGCCGTTGTTGACGAAAACGCACGTCAGCCGGTTCCCGATGGCCCGGTGCACCAGCGTCGCCGCCACCGCCGAGTCCACGCCGCCACTCAGGCCGCAGACTGCCCGGCCCTCCTCCCCCACTCGGGCGCGAATCTCCTCCACCGTCTTCTCCGCGAAGGCCCGCGGCGTCCAGTTGGCCTCCGCCCCGCACACGCCGAAGACGAAGTTGCGCAGCAGGTCGGTGCCGCGGTCGGTGTGGCGCACCTCGGGGTGGAACTGCACGGCGTAAATCCGCCGCGCGGGGTCTTCGGCTGCCGCGATGGCGTTTGCCGTCATCCCCACGGCGCGAAAGCCCGGCGGTAAGGCCGCGATGTGGTCGCCGTGGCTGTTCCAGATGCGCAGCCGCGGCGGCAGCCCCTCGAACAGCTTCGAGCCTTCTTCAACGTTCAACTCCGCCGGGCCGTACTCCCGCCGCTCCGCCCGCTCCACTTTCCCGCCCAACTGCTGCGCGATCCACTGCAGGCCGTAGCAGATGCCCAGCACCGGCTTCCCTGCCTCGAGCACCTTCGCGTCGCAGAGCGGCGCGTCCGGCTCGTAGACCGAGGCCGGCCCGCCGGAAAGAATCACCCCCGCCGGCTCGAGCGCTTCGACCTCTTCGAGCGGTGTCCAGCAGGGCAGGATGACCGAATAGACGCCCAGCTCGCGGATGCGCCGGGCGATCAACTGCGTGTACTGGCCCCCGAAGTCCAGCACTACGATGCCCCCGCGCGTGCGCGCGGGCGCCGCGAGAGAGGCTGCGGGATGCTCAGGCTTCAAGATATCCGCCACTCCTCACCACTCTTCTCAGCCACCCAACTCCGTGGCTGCCTGTTGCAGCACCCTGGCGCTGTTTCGCAGCGCCTCCTGTTCGTCCGCTGACAGCGGAGGGTGCAGGGTGGCGATGATCCCTTGCCGGCCGACCACCCGCGGCAGAGACAGGCTGACTTCCTCGAACCCTTCCAAGCCACCTTCGCACGTTGAGACTGTCAAGACCACGCGCTCATCATCGCGAATCGCCGCGACCATCCGGCCCAACCCGGCCCCGATACCGAAGTAGGTAGCCTTCTTACCCTCAATGATGCGGTACGCCGCCCGGCGGACACCGTCATCAATCCGCGCCTTCACCTCTCCATTGGCGGGGAGACCGCGCTGAGCCGCAAATTCTTCCAGCGAGATGCCCCCCACTTTGGCACTGGACCAGGCCAGCACTTCCGAGTCACCGTGCTCGCCTAGCACGTAGGCGTGGACGGATTGCGGCGCCACCCCCAGGTATTCGCTCAACAGCGTACGGAATCGGGCGGTATCGAGTATGGTCCCGGATCCGATCACGCGGGCAGGGGGCAAGCCGGAGATGCGCGTGACCATCCGGGTGATGATGTCCACCGGATTGCTGGCGACCAACAGAAGGGCGGAGGGGGCCGCTTCCAGCACGCGGGGGATTACTTGCTCAAAGACCTTACCGTTGCGCTCGAGCAACTGCAGACGCGTTTCGCCCGGCTTCTGGCCGACACCGCAGGCCAAAATGACGATTTGGGCCCTTTCCAACTGGGGATAGTCACCCCCCACGACCCGGACGGGCGCGGCAAAGGGCGTTGCGTGCAGGATGTCTTCCGCATGGGCTTTGGCCACAGCCGGAAACAGGTCAACCAACACCAGTTCGGAAGCTACGCCCTGGAGAGCGATGGCATATGCCGCTGTACTGCCGACAAAACCGCAACCTACGACGCCTACTTTCATTCACAACCGCCTTCTCCTGCGCCTAGGAAACCAACACGATGTTGATGAGTTTCTTCGGCACCACCACGGTCTTGGCGATGCGGTGGCCGTCGACCAGCGCCGCCACCCGCGGGTCGGCCAACGCCTGCTCCAGCAACTCCTGCTCGCTCAACTCCTCGCTCAACCGCAGCCGCCCCCGCACCCGCCCGTTCACCTGGATGACAATCTCGTACTCCTCTTCTTTGGCCAACTCGGGGTCGTAGCTCGGCCAGGCGGCCTCCGCGACGCTCTTCTCGCCGCCCAGCCGCTCCCAGAGCTCTTCGGCCAAGTGCGGCGCAAAGGGCGAGATGAGCAGCACGGCCAGGGTCAGGACTTCCTTCAACACCGGCGGGGAGACCGACTCCTCGAGCGGCTCGGCGGCGTAGAGCTCGTTGGTCAGCTCCATCACCGCCGCGATCGAGGTATTGAAATGCCAGCGCGACTCAAAATCGTTGGTCACCCGCCGCACCGTCTGGTGCGCCTTGCGCAGCAACTGCCGCTCGACCGCTGCTATCTCCGCCGCCGGGCCGGGATTGGCATGCCCGGCCGGAACCGGCAGTTCCCGCAGCCGCGGGGCGTGCTTGGCCACCACGCGGTAGAGCCGCTGCAGGAAGCGCGCGCAGCCCTCGACGCCCGCCTGCGTCCACTCCAGGTCTTTTTCCGGCGGGGCAGCAAACAGTGTGAACAGCCGCGCCGTGTCGGCGCCGAAACGCTCGATCATCTCGTCGGTCGAGACCACGTTGCCGCGCGACTTCGACATCTTGGCCCCGTCCTTGATCACCATCCCCTGATTGAATAGCCGCTCGACCGGCTCGCCGTCCTCCACCAACCCCAGGTCGCGCATCACCTTGGCCCAGAAGCGGCAGTAAATCAGGTGGAGCACGGCGTGCTCGGCCCCGCCGATGTACTGGTCAATGGGTAATAACCGCCGCACCAGCTCTGAGTCGAAGGGGGCGCGCTGCTCTTGCGGGGAGAGGTAGCGGTAGAAATACCACGAG
>JACPRL010000182.1 GCA_016189965.1 Acidobacteriota bacterium
CCGGTCACCTTGTCCGGCGCTTCCTTGCGCGGCAGCGGCTGTGCCATCACCCGGTTGGCCATACGAAAGCTTGTCCCCTAGAGCCTCCATCCTTGAGGTTTCCCGCGGGGACACCCGAAGGGGGTTTCCCCGCACCCCTTCCGCGGTTGCGCTGCGCGCAGCTTTTTTTCGGCACGGCTGAAGCCGTGCCCTTCCAATTCCGCCACTTTTTCAGCACGCTGCTAGCGGCTGGATTCGGACGAACCAGCGACGCGACCTCTCCGGGTCTCCCCGCCGTGAGTATAACACGATGAGAATCCACCCCTGCCGCGGCCCCTTGCCATAGTGGAGGCAGTTGCAGGCCGCCCGCAGGTAGCTCGGCCGCTTCGCGGCCTCGCAACCTGCGCTACCTTTCGAGAAGGAGAGGCAGCGCGGCGGCCCCGCGCGATACTGTGCGATAATGAGCCGCCCCATTTTCCGGGAGGCTTCTCAATGAAACATCGGCGCATCGGTCTCTTGAGTTTGTGCGTGGCGACGGCTCTTTTCTGCCTCGCGCAACCCGCGGCGGCCGGACGGCCGCTGACCTTCGACGATTTGATTTCCTTCGGGCGGGTGAGCGACCCGCAAGTCTCCCCCGACGGGCGCTGGGTGGCCTACGTGGTTGACCGTTACGAGAAGGCCACCAACGCGCGCCGCTCGAGCCTCTGGCTCGCTGCGCTGGATACGGGCGAGAACCGCCAGCTCACCCGCGGCGAGCAGCGCGACTTCCGGCCGCGCTGGTCGCCTGACAGCCAGACGCTTGCTTTCCTTTCCAACCGCAGCGGCACTTGGCAAATCTGGACCATCCGCATAGATGGCGGCGAGGCGAGCCTGCTGCGGGCGCTGCCGGTGGACGTCACCGACGTGCTGTGGTCGCGCGACGGCCGCTGGCTCGCTTTCACCGCCGACGTCTATCCCGATTGCCCCGACCTGGAATGCACCAAGAAACGCGATGAGGAGAAAGAAAAGAGCAAAGTCAAAGCGCAGCTCTATGACCGGCTGATGGTGCGCCACTGGAACGTATGGAACGACGGCAAGCGCAGCCACGTTTTCGTCCTGCCGGCCGACGGAAAGGGCGAGCCGCGCGACCTGACACCGGGCGACGCGAGCGTCCCGCCCTTCCTCGGCGGCGCGCACGAGTTCGATGTCTCCCCCGACGGCCGGGAGCTGGCCTTTGCCCGCAACGTGGACAAGAACGAAGCGCTGAGCACCAACAGCGACGTGTGGAATGTTCCGACCGACGGCGGTGAGGCGAAGCGCATCACCACCAGCCCCGCCTGGGACGGCTCGCCGCGCTACTCGCCCGACGGCCGCTGGATTGCTTACCGTGCTATGGCCCGGGCGGGCTTCGAGGCCGACCGCACGCGGCTGGTGCTCTACGAGCGCGCCACCGGGCAGATGCGGGAGCTGACACCCGCGTTTGACAACAGCGTGGGCGATTTCATCTGGGCGCCGGACAGCTCGCGCATTTATTTCGCCGCCGACGTCGAAGGCTTCACTGCCATCTATCAGGTCACGGTGCCCGACGGCGCGTTGAACGCGGTGGTCAAAAAAGGCACCAACACCGCGCCGGCGATTACGCACGACGGCAAGACGCTCGTCTTCCTCCGCCAGCGGATGAACCAGCCCGCCGAAGTCTTCCGCGCCTCGGTCGAAACCGGCGAAGCACGGCAGCTCTCGCGCGTCAACGACGCGCGGCTGGCCGAGTTGGAGATGAGCCCGGGCGAGTCGTTCAGCGTGCGGGGCGCCAAGGGCGCGGAGGTGCAGAGCTGGCTGCTGAAGCCGCCCGGTTTCGACGCGGCCAAGAAGTATCCCGTGGTGGTGCTGATCCACGGCGGGCCGCAGGGGACGTGGGGCGACGAGTTCCACTACCGCTGGAACGCGCAGATGTTCGCTGCGCCGGGCTATGTGGTGGTGATGCCGAACCCGCGCGGCAGCCCCGGCTGGGGCCAGAAGTTTGTGGATGAAATCAGCGGCGACTGGGGCGGCAAGGTCTACGCGGACATCATGAAGGTGGTGGACTACGTCGAGACGCTGCCGTTCGTTGATCGCGCGCGCCTCTGCGCCGGCGGCGGGAGCTACGGCGGTTACATGGCCAACTGGATTCTCGGCCACACGGCGCGCTTCCGCTGCCTCTTCTCCCACGCCGGCGTCTATAACCTCACGAGCGAATACGGTGCGACGGAGGAGCTGTGGTTTCCGGAGTGGGAGTTCCGCGGCACGCCGTGGACGAACAGGAAGCTCTACGAGCGGTGGTCGCCGGATATGTTCGTGCGCAATTTTCGCACTCCGACGCTGGTCATTCATGGGCAGCTCGACTACCGCGTGCCGGTCGAGCAGGGCCTGGAGCTTTTTACCGCCCTGCAGCGCCAGGGCGTGCCCTCGAAGCTGCTGTATTTCCCCGATGAGGCCCACTGGATTCTCAAGCCGCAGAACTCTGAGCTCTGGTACAAGACGGTGCACGCCTGGCTGGCGGAGCATTTGAAGCCGTGACTCGCGTGAGACTCCCACTTGCCAGTGGGCAAAAACAGATTCCTCGCCGCCAGGGCGGGCAAGGGCTCGGAATGACAAGCGTCGGACGGTGCACGCCTGGCTGGCGGACTACCTGAAGCCGTGACTCGTGTTCCGTGGCTCGCGACGCGTGAAAAGCGGCTATCTCAAATAAGATTCACGATGCGAAACAATCCAAGGTTGGCAAATCGCTGGCGGGCAAGCAGAGTACTCAGGTGTCTGCGAAGCAAGCGAATTGGCGATCTAGCAAACTTCCTTGAAGAAAGACACCGAGAACGGTTTTTCGAGCCCATCAAGTATCTGCGCCATGCGTCCCCGGGTAGGCAAGGCTTCGGATTTGCAGTAATGGCACTGGGCTCATTGCTCGTCGAAACCATCCAGTCTTTACCGAGACGGCCTACCCAGTACGTATCGCGGCGACCTGGAGCGTTTATCGCAGCACAAGCCAGCAAAACGATATCAAGTGCCGCGAAGTGAATGGCCAAGAAGTGGAGGCTCCGTGTTCGAAGAATTCTTCCGGCACGATCCCGATCTATTTCCGGGCATTACTGGTAAGGAATTCTACAGAAGTATTAGGAGCGGCTTGCTCCATCAAGCTCAAACCAAGAACGGCTGGGAAATCAAAGCGAACCAGCGAAAGGTGTGGAATCGAAAGGAGAGGATAATTGACAGAGATCTTTTTTGCGCATGTGGTCGGCGTAGTGGCGGAAGCCCGGGCTGCGCAGCGCCGTGTGGGGCGTCCCGAGGCCGCGGCACGACCGGCCCTTCTTGCGGTAGCTGGAGACCGCAGCGTTCCGCCAGGGCATCGAGAAGCTGCTGAAGCTGGCGGCGAAAAAGCGCGTGGCCTATATGTGCGCCGAGCGGCTGTGGTGGCGCTGCCACCGCTCGCTGATTTCCGACTACCTGAGCGCCGTCTGCCAGGCCGAGGTGATTCACATCCTCGACGAAAAGAAGACCGAGCCGCACCGGCTCCACCGCGCCGCCCGGCTGGCCCCGAAGCTTCGGGGCCGGCTCGTCTACGACGTCGGCGAATCCACCCCGCTGTTCTAGCCACAAAGACACGAAGGCACGAAGAAAGCGATTTCAGAACCCACTTCTGACCCTTGCGTTCAGACCACGGGCTTCTGCCCGTGGCTCCCAGCGGCGGAAGCCGCTGGGCTGAACGAGATGGGAAAGGCCCAGCGGTGGAACCCTGAAGGGTTCCGCTACATCGCCTTTGCCGCCGTAGCGGAAGGCTTCAGCCTTCCACTCAGACTTGAGAGTCAATCGGTGGGACAGACATTCCTGTCTGTCTTGGCGCCGCCGGCGCCAGTGGTCTGGTGTGGGAGAGCGGCTGGCGCCGCTCGACAGGCAAGAATACCTGTTCTACTAACAAGAAAGACCGTGGCCCAAATGGCTCCAGGAAGGCCGCGCGTCGGTTCGCGGCTATCCCGCTATGCCCCCGGATGCGTTCTGCGTCGGAAGATGCGTCGCGACGCATGGAACGGGCATTCCAGAGAGCGGCCCCGAGGGGGTTAGGAGCGTGCTGAAAAAGTCGAGCTCCGTCATTCCGAGCGCCCCGAGGAATCTGCTTGTGGGGCGCAACGGGAAGAAGCAAAGCAGATTCCTCACCGCCAAGGCAGTCAAGGGTTCGGAATGGCAGGCGCTCTAGGGGGTCTCTAGGGAGGCGCCCGCTACCCTCCTACCAGCCGGAGGGCGATCGTGGTTGGGAGGGTCGGTGTCACGCGTGACACCGACATCCCAGAAACCGGCCCGGAGGAGAATATTGTCGCTCGGGTTACCTCAGGGGCTAAAGCCCGGGGTTTTCTTGTCCGCTGTTCGGCACGACTGAAGTCGTGCCCTTCCGAAGGCGCTGGGCACGGATCGCCGTCTACACGGCGTCGGAGAGGGAGGAGAAGTGGAACTCGCGGACCTTGACGGCCGGGAGCACGTAGTTGCCCACCGGCACGGCTGGCGTCATCGCTTCAATGCTGTTCAGTAGCTTCACCACGCTCTCGTTGAAGCGGAAATTCATCGCCGGGTGCACCACCTTGCCCTTCTCGATGTAGAACAGGCCGTCGCGCGTCAGACCGGTGAGTTGCAGGGTCTGCGGCTGGAGGAAGCGGATGTACCAGAAGCGCGTAACCAGCAGGCCCCGCTCCGTGGAGGCGATCAAGTCGTCGAGCTTTGCGGTGCCGCCGGCCATCAGCCAGTTCGAGGGGAAGGGCACGGGCTTCCGTTCGCTCTTTTTCGCCCAAAAGCGGTTATAGACCAGGTTCTTCACCACACCGTTTTCCACCCACACCATCTTTTCGGTCGGCAGCCAGTCGCCGCCCCCGCCGAAGAAGAAGCCGCCGCTGCTCCAGGGCAGCCCGGGGACGCGCGGGTCGAAGGGGTCGCTCGCCAGGGTGACGTTTTCGCCGAAGACTTTTTCGCCCAGCAGGTTCCCGCCGCCGCGCTTGGAGAGGAAGCTGCGGCCTTCGTCGGCCGCCCGCGCGCCCATACTGAAGGACATAAAGAGCAGCATTTCAGCCAGCGCCGCCGGTTCGAGGATGACGGTGTAGTTGCCGGGCTCGAGGCGCCGGGGTTCGCGCGATTCGACCGCCTTGCGGATGGCGGTGTCGCCCACCGCGGCGGCCTGAATGGCGGAGAGCCGCGGCGATTCCTGCTCCGCCCAGCCGGAGCCGGTGCCGTCCGGCGTGCGCGCCGTCACGCTGTAGGAGGCCCAGGTGGAGCGGTGGTAGCCGAAGAGCCCGCGGCGGTTGGCGATGGCCTGCGCGCGCGCCGTGGCGTCGTAGTAGCCGTAGGCGTTGACCTTCTTCTGTTCCGCTGCGGCGATGACGGTCTTCACCGCCGGCTGCAACTCGGCCGAGCGCGCCCGCGCCGTCTCCTCGTGAAAGCCCTTGATCTCGGGGTAGGCTTGCGGGCCGAGCGGCTCGACGTATTCCGGGTTGGCCGGGGAGAGCTCGGCAATGGCTTCGGCCTGGCACACGGCGGCGGCGAGCGCCTCGTCGTTCAACTCGTTGACACTCACCTGCCCCCGTTTCGTCTCCTTCGTCACCTCGATGCTGACGCTCAAGTCGCTGGTAAAGCCGGCGGTGGTGATGCTGTTGTTGGCGTAGCGGCTGTTGCAATTCTGGGAGGAGCGGATGCTTACTTCCACCTCATCGGCTTTGGCCAGGCCGAGGATTTTCTCCGCCAGGGCTTTCGATTCCTCGCGCGTCAGTAGCATGGTGACTCCTTATTCGGTGCGCAGCACGTTGATGCGGCGGAAGCGCGCCGGGGCGCAGCCGTGGCTCATGGAATTGGTCTGGGGCGGCTGGCCCTTGCCATCGCCCGTCAGGCCTTGGTTTTCCCAGAAGCGCGAGTCGGCGATGGCATCGCAGGCCTGCCAGAACTCGTCGCTGCGCGCCTGGTAGGCGACGCGGGAAATCATCCGGCCCTTCTTCCCGCCTTTGATTTCCCAGAAGGCGTCGCCGCCGAACTGGAAGTTGTAGCGCTGCTGGTCAATGGACCACGAGCCCAGGCCTTCGATGAGCACGCCGTCCTCCACGCCGCCGATCAGGTGGTCGAGGGTCATCGGCTTCGGGCCCGGCAGCAGCCAGACATTGGGGATGCGCTGGAAAGGGATGGAGTCGTAGCTGTCGGCGTAGCAGCAGGCGTGGGATTCCTTGTCGCCCACCAGGTGGGCTTGGTCGCGGATGGTCTGGTAGCCGACGAAGATGCCGTCCTTGATGATGTGGAAGCGGGTGGTGGGGACGCCCTCGTCGTCGTAGCCGCAGGTGGAGAGGCCGCCGGGCAGGGTGCGGTCGCCGACAATCGTCACCAGTTCGCTCCCCACGCGGTAGGTGCCCAGCTTGTCGGGAGTGAGGAAACTGGTGCCGGCGAAGTTGGCCTCGTAGCCCAGGGCGCGGTCGAGCTCGGTCGAATGCCCGATGGACTCGTGGATGGTCAGGGAGAGGTTCGACGGCATGATGACCAGGTCTTTGCGCCCCGGCTCAATCGGCGGCGCGCTCAAGTGCTCGACGCACTCCTCGCCCACCCGCCGTGCATTCTCGAGCATCTGCGCCTGCTCGATGTACTCGTAGCCGCCCGTGACCGCCGGCACCCCGTAGCTGCGCTCGCGCCGCGTGCGTGTCTCGCGGTCGACTGCCGTGGCTGTGTATTCGGGGATTACCTGCTGGAGGTACTGCTCGATGTAGGAGCCGTCGGTCGAAGCAAGAAACTTGTGCTCGGAGCGGAAGC
The DNA here is from genome assembly GCA_016189965.1 of Acidobacteriota bacterium. Taxonomy (GTDB): domain Bacteria; phylum Acidobacteriota; class Terriglobia; order Acidiferrales; family 2-02-FULL-67-57; genus JACPRL01. The sequence continues at coordinate 6,754 of JACPRL010000182.1, forward strand.
GCAGTTGGGAGACGACGGAGAAAACCTTGGGGACCTTCCGCACTTCCTCGTTGATGGCCTGGAGGAAGGCCAGCTTGTCTTTCACCGAAACTTCGAACGGGTCTTTCCGGTAGGGGGTGCGCCAGAGCGCCTCGGCCGGCTTCACCGGAGCGAGTTGGACCGCGGTGCGCTGCAAGGCGACGTTGGCCTGGGCGACGCCGACCGCCTCGCGGGCGATGCGAGCTACTTCTTCCTTTTCGACGCGGGGGCTGGCGGCGAACCCCCAGGTGCCTTTCACGAGCACGCGCACGCCGAAGCCGAAGCTCCGGGACTCATCGACCTCGGGGACGTGCAGCACAGCGCCGGTGCGCAGGTCGGGTTGGGTGCGCAGGCTCACGTCCTGCACGTGGTAGCGGCAGACGCGCATGTCGGCGTAGGAGGCGCCGAGCTTTTGCGCCGTCTCCAGCGCTACCGCCATCAGAGAACGATAGATGGGGTCAGGTTGAGCCGCGGCGGCCAGCGCCGGCTCCCAGCCGGCCATGCCGGGCAAGGAGGCGGCCGCCGCTCCGACGGCGCAGCCTTTGAGGAATTCGCGGCGTGTGACGCTCATCCACCACCTCGCACAACTAAAGTATTAATCTGTCATCCTGAGCGAAGCGAAGGATCTCCGGTGAGCCGCGGCGGTGGCTGCCCTGAGATGCTTCGCTTCGCTCAGCATGACAATTGCCTGTTTCCGCGCTGACAAGAGGGTTTGCGACAGCTTCTACTGTTCCTTACCCCCGTTTGGACGATGCGCGGGGCCGGACGGTTGCGGATTTTACTCGATTTCAAGCTGCGCGAGCAGCTCCTCGATGTTGGCCGGAGTGACTTCGATGTTCGAGCGCACGGCCTCGAGCTCTTCGACTTCATCGAAGGCCTGGAACAGGCGCATCTTGACCGCGGCGTACTGCTCCGCTCCGTTCAGGGCGCGGCCGTGGGCGCGCTCCCACGCCTCCAGGGCGTCGCGGCGCAGCAGCACCGGCACGTCGTAGCTGTGCTTGCGGTCGCGCGAGACGACGAAAACGTACTCGCTGCCCCCCGAGGCGGCTCGGGCGGGCTCACTGCGCACCTCTTCGAAGTGGTACTGGTAGACGTAGCCGGTGGCGGCGGAATAGCTCTTGATGCGCCGGACGGTCATCGAAGGGCCCCACGGCGATTATTGAAGCGGCGCTGGAAAGGTGTCAAGCGAGCGCAACGCCTGTGCTAGGATGACCGTTCACGTCTGGAGGGAGTCAGCAATCGTGGAAGGCCACTCGCTCGCCATTCTCTCGCAGATTTTCATCATGTTCGCCGCCGCCAAGCTGCTGGCGGTGGTGGGCGAGCGCTACAAGATTCCCGCTGTAATCTCCGAGATCCTGGCTGGCATTCTGATTGGCCCCTCCCTGCTGGGGCTGGTGCACCCAGAGGAATGGACGATGGCGCTGGCCGGGTTGGGGGCCATCATCCTGCTCTTCGACGTCGGACTCGACCAGAAGCTCACCGACCTGATGAAAGTCGGCTGGACCGTCCTGCTGGTGGCTTCGCTCGGCGTCGTCGTGCCCTTTTTCCTCGGCTACGGGCTGCTGGCGCTGCTCGAACACTCGACGACGGAAAGCATCTTCATGGGCGCGGCCATGGTGGCGACCAGCGTCGGCATCACGGCGCGCGTGTTGCAGGAGCTGGGCGTGCTCAAGACTGTGGTGGCCACGGTGATTCTCGGCGCGGCGGTGATTGACGACATCTTCGGAATGATCGTGCTGGCCGTGGTCAGCGGATTGCGCGAGGGCGTGAACTACGCCCAGATTATCAGCGTGGCGGGGATGGCCGTCGGATTCACGTTGTTCATCGTGCTGGTGGGAGGCCGCGTGATGCGCCGCGTGACGCCGCGCGTGCGCGGTTTTGCGGTTGGCGACCCCTACTTTCCCCTGGCCCTGGTGATTTGTCTGGGGCTGGCGGTGGCGGCGGAGAAAATCGGCATCGCCGCCATCGTGGGCGCTTTTTTGGCTGGCCTGGTGTTCTCCGAGGAAGAGTTGACGCCGGGGCTGAAGGACAAGATCCACGCCCTCTACGAATTCCTGGTGCCGTTTTTCTTTGTGACCATGGGGATGCAAATGGACGTGCGCGTCCTGGGCCAGCGGCAGATTCTCTTGCTGGCCGCCCTGGTGACGGTGCTGGCCATTCTCGGCAAGCTGGTGGGCTGCGGGCTGGGCGCCTACCGGATGGGCTGGCGAGCCGCCACGCAGGTGGGCGTGGGGATGGTGCCGCGGGGCGAGGTAGGCATCATCGTGGCCTCCATCGGACTCGGCCTGGGAACAATTTCGGATGAAATCTACGCTGTGGTGATCATCATGGTGCTGGCGACCACGCTGCTGGCCCCGCCGGCCCTGAAGGTGCTCTTCAGCCCGCGCGTGGAACCCGCCCCGGCCAACCCGCCCAGCGACCTCCTCTAGTAGCAGGATGATGAAAGGTCGTTCAATTGGAAGGGCACGGCTTCAGCCGTGCCGAAAAAAAGTTGCGCGGAGCGCAACCGCGGAAGGGGTGCGGGGAAACCCTCTTCGGGTGTCCCCGCGAGAAACCTGAAGGACGGACGCTCAAGCTGTTCGCGGGCTTCAGCGCGCTCGGCGCAGAACCTCGAAGTCCGCTGCGCTCTTGCGGGAGAGAAACGCGATGCTGTAGAGGAGATTCTGCAGGGTGACGATGCCCACCAGGGTTTCCCCTTCCAGCACCGGAATCACCGAGAGCCCCCGCCCGGTCAGCGTGCGGAAGGCCGAAGCCAGTGTGTCGCGCCGCTGCGCCACTTCAAAGCGGGTGCTCATCACCGCCTGCACGGAGTTGTTCCAGCCCTGGCCGGCGAAGGCGCGCAACAAGCCGCCGCGAGTTAACACCCCCACCACGCGCCCCTCGGCCACCACCGGGAAGTCGTCCTGGAGCGAATGCAGCGCCCGGTCGAGCGCGTCGAAGAGCGAGTCCGACGGCGCCAGCCGCTGAAACTCGGTCAGCATCACGTCTTCCAGGTAAATGCGCTCCAGGGCCGACTGCAGCACGGCGATGCGCTCCTCAGCCAGCGCCGCCCAGAACACGAACAGCCCGATCACCACCAGCCAGGGCTGCCACACCACCAACCCCACCAGCATGAAGAGCAGGGAGAAGAAGTGGCCGACAGAGACGGCGCGGCGCGTGGCGTCGATGTAATCCATCCGCGCTGCCAGCCAGGCGCGCAGCACGCGGCCTCCGTCCAGCGGATAGGCCGGAATCAGGTTGAACACGCCGATGTAGAGGTTCGACCAGAAGAGGCTCCCCAGCAGCACCTCGCTGGAGACCACCGGCCGCAGCAGATCCCCCGGCGCCACCACCAGCAGCAGTACCCCCAGCCACAAGGCCAGCACGAAGTTCGCCGCCGGCCCCGCCAGCGCGATGGCAATCTCCTGCCGCGGGTCGCGCGGCAGGTCTTCCAGCATGGCCAACCCCCCGATGGGCAGCAGCGTGATCGAGCGCACGCGCAACCCGTAGCGCAGGCTGACGTAACTGTGGGCCAGTTCGTGCAACAGCACGCAGACAAACACCAGGCTGAGCAGGAGCAAGCTCCGCAGGCCCGCCAGCCAGCCGTGCGCCGCCACCGACACCAGGAACAGGAAGGCGAGCAGAAAAAGAAAGGTGAAGTGGATGCGGATGGAAATCCCGTACAGATGGCCGAGTTGGAGCGCCCAGCGCACGGCCTGTAACTCCTCCCAACATTATAGCCGCCGCCTGGCCACTCTCCTAGAGGAAGTGGCGCCGCCGCAAACGGACCGCGCCGGCCAATACCTACCGTGCCAACCCAAGAGTGTCATCCTGAGCGAAGCCCTGAGCCCGCGACGCGGGCTCGGGCGAAGTCGAAGGATCTGCTTTTTCTCGATAAGTGGGAGGTCATTCTGAGGAGAGGTCGGTGTTCCCGGTGGCAGGTGCCACCGGGCTCGGCGGTTGCTTTCTTTCTCGCGTCACGGGTCGGGGGCCTGCACTGAGTCCCGCAGAGCGGGACGAAGTGTCGCGAACTACGGGTCGCGGCCTTTAGGACGGCGGCTCTTCTTCCGGGGTTTCTTCCGCTGGCTGTTCTTCGGGCGCTTCCTCGGCCGGCGGCGTTTCCGCCTTGGGAGCGGGCTTGGGCGCGGGGCGCTGGCGGCCTTTGAACTTTTCCAGCGCCGCGATCTGTTCGTCCAGTTCGCGGAGGCGCTGCTCGGCGTCCGCGATCAACCCCTCATTGGACTCCATGGCCTGGGCGGCCATATCGCGCTCGTAGTCGTCGGCCGCCTCCCGCCGCCGCTGCTCCAGCTCCTCTCCATCCTTCCGGAAGGCGTCTAGGTCCGTCTGCGCATTCTTGCGCTCCTCGCGCAGGCGGTCGAGTTCGGCCCAAGGGTCTTCGACCTCGGGGGCTTCTTCCGCCTTCGCCTCGGGAGCCGCGGCCGGGGCCTCGGGAAAGTCTTCGTTGGTCCAGACCTTGCGGGCTTTCTTCTTCGCCGGCTCCTTTTCGCCCGTGGTCTGGGCCACCAGGGCGAGCGTGGTCGTCACCGCCAGGAGCAGGATCAAGAGCCGAAGGAGGGTGTTTCGGTTACGCATAGGCGTATTCTACTGCGTGAGTTCGCGAAAGGCCAGTTGCATATACGGGCGGTTTGCGAACATGTTCTTCTGGGCGCAGGAATTGTAGCGGTAGCAGATGGAGCCGCCCACCGTGGTGTCAATGGTGCCCGAAGTGATCATGGCCCCGTAGATGTTGCAGCCGGTGGTGGACGAGCCGCCCCCCAGCACCTTGACCGGGCCGTTGACGATGATGATGCCGTAGAACTCCATGCTGGCGTTAAACTCCAGCGCCGGGTTCGCGGCGGTGCAGGTGGGGCAATCAACCAGCAGGATGCCGGCTCCCATGCACCCCCCGGTGCACTTCAGCGACCCGCCCACGTAGGTGATTTGCGGGATGGCTCCGTTGCCCGTCACCAGGTTCGCCGGATAGGGCGGGGGCGGGAAGCCCCCGATGGAGACGCCGCCGCTCGGCAGCCCCGTATAGTTCCCGGGGGGCACGTTGACCGCTCCCGGCCGGAGCATGTCGATGAGGGTTTGGACATCGTAGGGGTACGGGGCATTGGGCATAATGCAGGCGTCGCCGGAGATGACGCTGCCCGGCGGGCAGCCCGTCGTCCCCGCCTTCGGCCAACTGTCGGCCGAGGTGCCGGCGATGGTCTGGTCGGCGGCGTCATCGGCGGACTGGATGGGCACCACCGTGTGGCAGTTGGGATAGAGGCCAGGCGGCGGCCCCGGAGGAGTGTAATCGGGGTTGCCGGGCGGGCAGTCGGGGTCGCACTGGTCGAAACCCACGTAGTCGCCCGTGCCCGACAGCTTGATGCCCGGCTCCGACAGGATGGCAGCGTCAATGGCGAAAGAGGGCATGGCCGCCACCTCCGTCCGCACCAGCCGCCGGCTGTTCGGGTCGGTGGGAACGCCGGCGAACGCCGTGACCACGTAGATCGGGCTGGCGCACGTCAGGGCCACGCAGGCGCGGCTGGAATCCGCCGGCGGCGTCAAGCCCCACGGCGGGGGCAGCGCCTGGTTTCCCCCCGCCATCGCCAGCATGTCGGTCAGGCGGTACTGGCGGCCCAGGTAGAGGAAAATCGGGTCGTCATCCAATACGTTGTTATCCAGGTCAATATCCTGGCCGCTGAGGCGTTCGGTCTTCAGGTTGATGCGCACCCACTGGTAAGGCACCGAGGTGTTTTGGTTGCCGGCGTTGAGCTGGATGCTCCCGCTCGTCCAGATGTTCGGCCCGGGAACCTCGTTGACCAGCAGCGGGTCGTTGGTGGGCCCGGCGGGCTGGTTGACGTTGTTGGCCGGCGCGGGCGGATTGGCCGCTGGCGAGTTCATCACATAGAGCGTGTTCCAGGGCCGCGCCGGGTAGGCCGCCACCGTTGAGGTGTTGCACGGCACCCAGGTGTTGGGAATCTCGGTGGGCGTGCAAGGAATAATCGGATTGGCGCCCAAGCCGAGAATCTGCGGGGACAGCTCGGTGTAGTTCAGCCCGAGGGGCGGCAGGCCGACGGGCTGGTTGGCCGGCAACATGCGGAATCGCACCTCTTCCGAGCCGGCCGTGGCGGCGTAGAAGGTCCGGGTGGCGATTTTCTGGTTGCCGACTACCACGCTTTCGCCACTGGTCATAAACAGAATGGCGGCGGCTACGGCGGCAATCAACAACAGAGCCACCAGGGCCAGGATCAAAACCACGCCAGCGTCGCGGCGTCGTCTGGGTCGAGCGTTCATCTCACTTCCTCCTTCGCCCTCCTAGCGTTCCGGATACTGCGTCGTGGCTGCGCCCCGCAGCGTAATCTGGCGCAGCCGCGTGCGGATGTCCTGCTGGGCGCTCTGCACCTGCATGATGATGTAGACGTTGCGAATCTGGTCAGCGCGGCACACGGTGACCGCCGTGGGTACCGAGTCGCACTCGTAGCTGAACAGCGCCGGGTTGGTGTTGACGTTGACCGGCTGCGTCGGGTTCTGCACCACGTTCTCCACGAACGGCGGCAGGTTGGCCGTGGGCAGCGCCGCCGGCACATTGACCCCCGCCCCCGGAATTTTCGCCGCCACCACCCGCCGCAGCGTCGAGGTCTGGGTCCCCGGCGCCCGCTCCAGGGTGTAGCGCACCCACTCCACCTGGGCGGCAAAATCCTCCGGGTTTACATCCAGCTCCAGGATCAAATCCCACGGATTCGGAAGCCGGCAGGTGCCGGCCCCGGGGTTGACCGTATCCACCGTGCAGGTGGTGCTGGGGTTGCCGGCCGCGTCCACTCCTAGCACGCCCAGGGCAAAGCGCTGCTGCAACATCGGATCGGCGGCCAGTGGGTCGGTCCAAATCCCCGGGGGATAGGTGAGCGGCGTGGGGCCGGTAGGCTGCTGCGGCTGGTTGCCGGCATAGGTGAACGGCGGGGGATAGCCGGCGTTGTGGATGTCGCGCACCATCAGGTCCAGGCCTCTGCGGGCGTCGGAGAAGCTGTCGAGGAACTGCTGTTCGGAGCGGTAGCGGATCTGAACCGCGTTGAGCAGCTGGATGACGGCGCCGCTCACGATGAGAAAGATGACGATCACCACCATCAATTCCAGCAGCGAGAAACCCCGCTGGCGCTCGCTCATCGTCGGCCTCCTCACTGCCACCGCTCCCCGACGTAGGTCACCACCGTCGCCGGCAGCAACTGCTCGCCGGGTGAGCCGCCGGCCGCCCCGATGGGCTGGCCACCCCGCGTCGAGATGATGATGCGCTTGGCCACCGGCTGGATGACCCCGTTGAAGTTGGCGAAGAAAGTGGTCACGTTCCAGCGCGTCTCGTAGAGGAACCCTTCCGGCGTGCGGAACTGGTTGCGGTAACCGGCGGGAACAGCGGCGAAGGCCTGGCCCCAGTCAATGTTCAGCGTCCCCCCCACGAGGTTGGCGCCCCGCACGGTGTTGTTGGGCGGCACCGGCCCGGCGCAGTTCGACGCCTGCATCCCCGGGCAGGGCGGCGCCTGGCCCACGTTGACCACGTTGTTGGGCACCGTGCCGGCGGGCAGGAAGTTGTTGACGAACGCGTAATCGGCGTTCGCGGCGGGGTTCCCCACCGTCAACATCTGCGCCGCCATCTGCTCCATTTGTCGTTGGGCGATGATGAGCGCGCTGCTGTCGTTCCGGTTGGCCAGGTTGGTGCCGATGGCGATGGGGATGAGCTGGGCCACGGCCACCACCCCCACCAGCAGCAACACGATGGCGATCATCAGCTCGACCAAGCTGAAGCCGGCCTGCCGGTCGCACAGGCCGGCCCGGGCTCGCTTGCCAAGGCGCTGCGGTTGCGGTCTCGGCATAATCCTTTCCCTCCCTGCCTACATCTGCCGCCACTGGATGGCGGCGGTGCTGGAACGGAAAAGCTTCACTTTGCCCGCCGGGGTCACTGTCACCAGGATGC